>CAZRLM010000025.1:0-7354 GCA_964600835.1 uncultured Oscillospiraceae bacterium | reverse complement strand
CGTCCGTCAGCAGGTATTGCACCGTCACGTTCGCCACCGGCGGCTCCGTCGGGGCTGCGGTCGGCTCCTCCGGCACAAGCTGGGTGGAAATGTACAGATTGTACATATCCACCGGGGTTCCGGTTTCATCATAAGCCGTAATGGCCACCGCGGTCAGCGGATCCATCGCGACGCCAGCGTCGATCACGCCGGTCAGCTGCGAGCCGTCCGCGGGGGTAAACGTATAGGAATGCATCGGATGGCTGATTGTCAGCGTGAGGCCGTCCAGCGGCGCGGACGCATCCACCGTCGCCCAGAAGGCCTGCTCCGTCCCCCATGTCACCGGCAGCGCGGTCACAAAGCTGCTGTTGCCCGCCGCGTCCACCCAGCTCAGGGCAATCGTAAGCTGCTGCCAATCCTCCTGCGCCATGGCAGGCACGGTCATCCCGCACAGCAGCATGGCCCACGTCAGGACAAAAGCAATCGCTCTGCGCAGACGCGCCTTGCCAGAATACTTCATGGCGTTGTTCCCTCCTTGATCTATGGTCTGTACCGTATCTATTGTATAACGCACCAGGCTCCTTGTCAATGAACGGAGACTGCCGCATCCTGGCAGTTTTTCGCGCCTTGCAGGATTTTTCCTCCCGCCCGTCGAACTTGCCGGGATAAAGAGGAGGTGCCTGACCCATGAACGACGCTTCGCTGACCGAAACGCTACTGGAACAAAAGGTCGTTTTCCCAGGCAAGATCATCCGTCTGGAGCATTGGCAGGTTCGCCTGCCCAACGGCGAAACCGCCCTGCGGGAGGTTGCCCGGCACCCGGGCGCGTCCGCCGTGGTCGCGCTGGACGAGGAGGAGCGCATTGTGCTGGTGCGCCAGCACCGGATTGCCGTCGGGCGGCTGACGCTGGAAATTCCGGCAGGCAAGCTGGACGGCCCGGAGGAGGATCCCTTCGTCTGCGCCCAGCGGGAGCTGAGCGAGGAAACCGGTCTGACCGCCAGGCAGTGGCGCAAGCTGACCTGCCTGGAGACAACGCCCGGCTTCTGCGACGAGCACATCCACATCTATCTGGCGACGCAGCTGTCCGAGGGCGACTGCCATCCGGACGACGACGAGTTCGTCGCCGTAACACGAATGCCGCTCAAAACGGCCGTTCAGCACGTGATGGACGGAACCTTCCGCGACGGCAAGACGGCGCTGGCCATCCTGATGGCGTCTCAGGCGCTCCGTTCCAATCAAGAAAACGAATGACCAAAGCGCTGCCATCCCGAATTTTATAAATATTTCAAAAATATTTCTTTTATGTTTCATTTTTGGTAAAGAGAGGTGACTCGCGTGGCTGCTTGCGCGAAAAAATCCCGGGCGCTCCGCCTGTTCCTGATCGCGATGACGCTGATGCTCGTTATCGGGCTAGCAGTGCTCGTCTGGGGAAGCCGGACGGGCGCGCGTCTGCCTTCGCCGCTGCCGAGGTGGATCCTGCCCGGAGGGCTGTATGGCTGAGAAGCATGGTTTGCTCCGCAATCTGTCCCTGCGGGACGTGTTCTATACGCCCGAAACGCCGCAGGCCGTTTTTTCTCATCTGCCGACGCTTCATACGCCGCGTTTGACGCTTCGTCCGCTGACCATGCGCGACGCGGAGGACATCTATGCCTACTCCCGTGATCCGGAGGTTGCGCGTCATGTGCTGTGGGACGCGCACCGTTCCGTGGCGGACAGTCGGGCTTATTTGCGTTTCATCCTCCGGCAGTACCGGGATGGGCTGCCCTCCAGCTACGGCGTGGTGCTCAAAGCCACCGGACGCGTGGTGGGGACGATCGGCTTCATGTGGTACAGTGAGGAAAACAGCACCGTTGAGGTCGGATACAGTCTGGCCCGATCGCTGTGGAATCAGGGCCTGATGACTGAAGCGCTGGACGCGCTGCTCACGCTTTCCTTCACCACGCTGCGCCTCCACCGCGTCGAGGCGCAGCACGAGTCCGACAATCCCGCCAGCGGTCGCGTGATGGCCAAATGCGGCATGACGCACGAGGGCACCCTGCGCGGGCGCATCCGCAACAAGGGCCGCTATGCCGACGTCGAGCTGTACGCCATTCTGCGGGAGGACTGGCAGCTCCGACAGAAAGCATGAGCGGCACACTTTCTCAAGCAATGTAAAAAGGCGGCCGAAGCCGCTTTTTTATCGTCTACCCTTTTCGGGCCGATAGGCGCTCATCCGTCTGTGGAGCACCTCCGGACGCGCCACTGAATAGCCGAAGAAGCCCAGCACCTCCGCTGTGCGTTGGTACACGCCATGATTGTAGGCCACCAGCCCGGCCCGTTCCAGATGCAGCGAGCCGTCCGGGTCGAACAGATCATCCCGCACGCGCACGCCGACCACTTCGCCCACGAACATATCGTGGCTGCCAAGGTTCAGCGTGTGGCGCACCTTGCAGGCCAGATAGGCCGGACATTCGGCAATGGCCGGGGCAAAGGTCACGCCGTCGGCTTCCATCGCGTGAAGGCCGGTTTCGGCGAATTTGTCCACGTCCCGGCCGCTGCGCACGCCGCAGAAGTCAAGCGCCCGGCAGCGCGCCTCGTCCGTCAGGTTGACGACGAATTCCCCGCTTTTCTCGATCATATCATGGGAAAAGCGTTCTTTGCGCACGCTGATGGACACCATCGGCGGATCGGAATTGACCGTCCCCGCCCAGGCGACCGTGATGATGTTGGGCCGCGCGCCCTCCTCCGGCGCGCAGGCAGTGACCATCACCGCCGGAACCGGACTGAGCAGCGTGCACGGATCAAAGCTTCGAAATTTTTCCATCCTGATTTTTCCCCTCCCGCCTTGAAGGATTGACAGGAATAGTGTACAATGCTTTTATTCCCCTGTCAACCAAAGAAGGCGACGGTTTTTTGCCGAAAACGTCCGCTCGCTTTTTTACTCGAATGAGGAGGATTTTCCTGTGCGCTATCGTGACGAGGATCTCCGCCGTGCCACCAGCCGCCGTGGCTGCTGCCTCAGCCGCATTTTGACCTTTCTTGTCCTGCTGGCCGTTCTGGCCTATCCTTTTCTGGAGCCGTTCCTGCTGGAAACGGAGACCGTGTATCTGACCAGCGACGCGCTCAGCAAGGATATTGGCCAGCTGCGCATTGTGTACCTGTCGGATATCCATGAGGGCAGCTTCTATTCCCACAGCCGGGTACAGGAGCTGGCGACCAGGATCAACGCCTTGAATGCCGATCTGGTGCTTCTGGGCGGCGACTACGCCGAGGACAGCGAGTCGGCCATCGCGTTTTTCCAGCACCTGCCGATGCTCCGCAGCCGCTACGGCGTGTACGGCGTGCTGGGCAATCACGACCGCACGGTGCCCGAAAGCAACCTGAACCTGCTGCGCTCCGCGATGGTGTCCGCCGGTGTGATCCCGCTGGTCAACGATGTGGCGCAGGTGCGCATCGGCCACAGCTCCGTTTACCTGGCGGGCATCGACGACGTGAACAACGGCTGGCCGGACATTACCTCCGTCGCCGCCAGCGTGCGTCAGTCAGATTATGTGATCTTCCTCAGCCACAGCCCGGAGGCCATCACGGACGCGCAGCGCGCCAAGGATGCCGACGGAAAAACCGGCTGGTTCGATCTGGGGCTGTTCGGCCATACCCACGGCGGACAGATTGCCGGGCTGGGCAGTCTGCTGGGGATCAGCAAGGTCAGCGCCCGCTACGAAAAGGGCTGGATTCGGGAAAACCGCGTCGATATGCTGATCTCCTGCGGTGTCGGCACCTCCGTTCTGCCGATTCGCTTTCTGCGCCGACCTCAAATCCACCTGATCACCGTTCGCAGCAGCCAGTGACGCTCACAGCACGTTGGCGAGGGTGAACGCGTCCCGGTGATACAGATGCTGCGCGGATTCGATCAGCGTCATGCAGCCCTCGTACACCATCGGCATATCCTTGCCCCGCAGCCCGGCCTCCACCTTCCGGAGCGACAGGGACACGTCGTCCGTGTCGTCATGGTTGACCAGCATTTGCAGCCACCCGAGCGTTTCCTCCCAGGAGGCGAAGTACGCGGAGGCCGTGTCCGCCGCCCGCTGCCACTCCCCCGCTTCCGCCAGCGTCATCAGCTCCCACGCCGCGGCCGTGTACCGGTCGGCGGTGTTTTTTGTGACCTGCGCGTTCATTAGCCCGCCCGCAATCACGCAGGCCAGCAAGACCAGCGCGATGATCCCTTCCGTTTTCATCGCTTACCACCCCGTTTTCTGCGCGTCCAGCGCCTGCACCGTCTGCGTTTCCGTTCGTCCCTTTCCCTGAACAAGCAATATTCCCTTTGTGCTCAGGCAGGCAAAGAGCACGTCCGACGCGCCGGGATAGCCCAGCGCGTCGAGCTGTTTTTCCAGCCAGCTTTCCGTCAGACCGCCGCGCTGCAAATTCTGCGGCTGGACGCGCCCGTCCAGCACGAGCGGCAGCGGCAACCCTTCCCGCGGCGGCGCAATGTTCATGTCCGCCGGAGTCAGCGGACGGCTGTCCGCGTTGGGAAATACGCTCACATGACCCCCGGTTTCCAGCACCGCCGTACCCACCTCCGCCGGATCCAACACACCCGCGGTACGGATGGCTTCCATCAGGTCATTGAGTGTCATCCCCATCCTGCGCAGCTGCTTTTCACAGATGACCCCGTTGCGGATCAGCACCGTCGGCTGACCGCTCATCCACGCCTGAAAGCGCTGACTTTTCATGCTCGCCAACTCAATCAGCCCATGACAGACGAGCAAGGCCGCCATGGGCAGCAGGCCGTAGAGCAGCGGCGTGCCCAGGCTACCCATGGGCGTTGCCGCCAGCTCGGCGATCATGATCACCACAACCATCTCGTAGGGCTGCAGCTGCCCTACCTGCCGCTTTCCCATCGCTCGCATGGACAGCACCGCGAAAAAGAACAGGATCAACGACCGGGTAAAAATTGTCAGCATGGCCCGCCTCCAAGCGCGTTATTTCCGCTCTCATTTTGCGCCATTCAAGCCGGGATTATCCATTGCGTCACACAACGCGTCAACGCTTTTTTCTGCCGCCTGGGCCGCAAAATGTTGCAGGCGCGGGACGCTTGTGGTACAATACACAATTGGTAATCTGTATTTGCAGAAGGAGTTTACCGATGGAAGAATTTCGCATCCGGGTGGAGGACGCGTCCTACACCTACGAGGAGGCGGAGGAGCCGGCGCTCCGTCAAATCAACGCGCAAATCCGCCCCGGCGAATTTGTGGCGGTGCTCGGACATAACGGCTCGGGCAAATCCACGCTGGCCAAGCTGCTGAACGCCCTGTATCTGCCGCAGGAAGGCCGCGTAATCGTCTGTGGTATGGACACGGCGAACGAGGAGCAGACCTGGAGCATTCGCCAAAAGGCAGGCATGATTTTTCAAAATCCGGACAATCAGATCGTCGCGACCGTCGTCAAGGAAGACGTCGCCTTCGGCCTGGAAAATCTGGGCGTGCCCACCGAGGAGATGCTCCCCCGCATCGAGTCCGCGCTGGCGGCGGTGCGCATGAACGAGTTCGCCGACAGCGCGCCCCATATGCTCTCCGGCGGACAGAAGCAGCGGGTCGCCATCGCGGGCATTCTGGCAATGGAGCCGTCCGTGCTCATCGCGGATGAAGCGACCGCAATGCTCGATCCCTCCGGCCGTCAGGAGGTGCTGGAAACCGTCCGGCGGCTGAACCGTCAAAAGAACATCACCGTCGTGTGGATCACGCATTTCATGGAGGAAGCCGCCCAGGCCGACCGGGTGATTGTGGTGGACAACGGCGCCATCGCCATGACCGGCACGCCGCGGGAGGTCTTTCAGCAGATCGATCGGGTGCGCGCCCTGCACCTGGACGTGCCGCACATGACCGACCTGGCGGAGCAGCTCCGGCAAGCGGGAATGCCGCTGAAGCCGGGCATCCTGACGGTGGAAGAAATGGCCGAGGAGGTGTACGCGCTCTTATGCCCATCGAAGTCAAAAACCTGACCCATACTTACAGCGAGGGCAGCGCCTTCCAATCCACCGCGATTCACGACGTGAACCTGACGATCGAGGACGGCGAGTTCATCGCGGTGATCGGCCACACCGGCTCCGGCAAATCCACACTGGTGCAGCACCTGAACGGGCTGCTCAAGCCCACCCGCGGGCAGGTGCTCGTCGACGGCGAGGACATGAACGGCGAGGGCGTCGACAAGCGCCGCATCCGCCAAAAGGTCGGGCTTGTGTTCCAGTATCCGGAATATCAGCTTTTTGAGGAAACCGTCGCCAAGGACATCGCTTTTGGGCCAAAGAATCAGGGCCTTTCGCCGGAGGAGATCGACGCGCGCGTGCGCCGGGCCATGGCCCGCGTGCAGCTGGACTACGCCCAGTACGCCGAGCGCAGCCCCTTCGAGCTGTCCGGCGGACAAATGCGCCGGGTCGCCATCGCCGGCGTGCTGGCCATGGAACCGAAAACGCTGATTCTGGACGAGCCGACCGCCGGCCTTGACCCGATGGGTCGCGACAGCATCCTGAGCATGATCCGCAGCCTGCACGATCAGGACGGCACGACGGTTGTCATGGTCAGCCACAGCATGGACGACGTCGCCGCCCTCGCCACCCGTCTGGTGGTGATGAGCCGGGGCGAGCTGGTCGCAACCGGCGCTCCCCGCGACATTTTCCGGCAGGTTGAGATGATGGAGTCCATCGGCCTGGGCGTACCGGAGGCGGCGAAGCTCTGCGCGCTGCTCCGCGCCCGCGGCGTCTCGCTTCCGGACGACCTGTACACCATTGACGAGGTACGCGAGCACCTGCTGCGGCTGTGGAAGGGGGAAGCGCCTTGCTGAAGGACATCACCATGGGGCAGTTCTATCCGGTGGACAGCTTCGTCCACCGCCTTGACCCCCGCACCAAGATTCTCCTGACCATCGCGTTCATCGTCGCGGTATTTCTGGTGGGCAATCTTCCCGGCTATCTGCTGGTGCTGGGCGCGGTGTATCTGTTCGCCCGGGCGGCCAACGTGCCTTTCGCCATGCTGTGGAAGGGGCTGCGTCCGCTGCGGCTGATTCTGGTGCTCACCTTTCTGCTGAACCTTTTCTTTACTACCGGCGAAACGGTGCTGCTGGAGTGGGGCATCCTCACCGTCAGCAGGGAGGGACTTTCGCAGGCGATTCATTATTCGCTGCGCCTGGTGTTTCTGGTGCTGGGCACGTCGCTGATGACGCTCACCACGTCGCCGATCATGCTTTCCGACGGCATCGAGCTGCTGCTCAGCCCGCTCAAGCGGTTCCATTTTCCCGCCCACGAGCTGGCGATGATGATGTCCATCGCGCTGCGCTTCATTCCGACGCTGCTGGAGGAAACCGACAAGATCATGAAGGCGCAGATGGCCCGCGGCGCGGACTT
>CAZRLM010000024.1:14218-24011 GCA_964600835.1 uncultured Oscillospiraceae bacterium | reverse complement strand
TACTCCCTGTTCACCTCCTATGGCGGCGGCGGCGCGGCCGGCCCCGGCAACAGCGCCATCACGCTCGTGTATTACATCTATTACCAGTTCTATGAGCGGCAGAAGGTCAACTACGCGGCCGCGGCGGCTGTCATCTTCCTGGCGGTGATCCTGCTGCTGACCACCATCCAGCGCCTTGTGTCGAAGAAGTTTGTCCAGTATGTGTAAAGGAGGGAGAGCATGGCTCATATCCGTGAAAAGCAAGTCATTGACGCCAAGCAGATCGCGTCGGATGTGGTAAAGTATATCCTGCTGACCATCGGCGCGCTGGTTCTGTTCTTTCCCTTCCTGTGGATGCTGACGACCTCCCTGAAAACCCTGAGCGAGGCCATCGCCACCCCGCCGGTATGGTTGCCCAAGGCTTCCCAGTGGTCCAACTACGTCGTGGTGTGGAGCATGAAGCCCTTCACCCGCTACCTCCTCAACACGGTCATCTGCTGTGTGTGTCATGTGGTGGGCGTGGTGGTGTTTTCCGTGCTGGGCGCATACGCCTTCTCCATGTATTCCTTCCGCTTCAAAGGCTTCTTCTTCACGCTGTTCATGCTGACCATGATGGTGCCCGGCGAGCTGCTGATTATCCAGAACTACATCACCATCCAGAAGATGCACCTGATGGATACCTACATCGCCGTATTCCTGCCCACCCTGGCCAGCGGCTTTTACATCTATATGCTGCGTGAGCATTTCATGCAGATGCCGCCGAGTCTGTTCAAATCCGCGAAGGTGGACGGCACCAGCAACTGGCGCTTCCTGTGGCGGGTGATGGTGCCCATGAACCGCAACACCATCTTTACCATCGCGATTCTGTCCTTCATCGGACAGTGGAACGCCTTTCTCTGGCCGGAGCTGGTCACCCGCACCGACGCCACCAAGCTGGTGTCCAGCGGCCTGATCGCCTTCCGATCCGAGGCAAGCTCCAACGTGCAGTACATGATGGCAGGCTCCTGCATTGTGCTGCTCCCCATGATTGCGTTCTACGCCGTGTTCAACAAGCAGATCATCAACGGCGTAGGCGGCGGAGGCATCAAAGGCTAAGGCCTTTCATGTAATATGAAACGGAGGAAACAACCCATGAAAAAGATCCTTGCTCTGGTTCTGACGCTGGCCCTCTGCCTCGGCATGGCCACCACTCCCGCCTGTGCTGAAGAGGTTCGCACCCTGAACTTCTGGCACAGCATTACCAACACCACCATCTATGAAGCCTTTGAAGGAGTGGTCAACGACTTCAACAACGGCATCGGCGCCGAAAAGGGCATCAAGATCGAGCTGACCCAGTTTGGCAGCGCTGCCAAGCTGAACACCGCCCTGACCGGCTCGCTGCAGACGGCCATGAACGGCTCCACCGAGGACCTGCCCGACATCATCATGGGCAACTCCATCTACATGGTGGACTACATCCTCAACGCCGAGGCGCTGGTCAACCTGACCCCCTACATCAAGGGCGAAAATGGCCTGGATCTGAATGACTTCTATCCCTGCTGGCTGGAAAACAGCATGAACTACGACGAGGAGCACAACGTGTACTGCCTGCCCTTCCAGGGCTACAGCGAGGTTGTGTACTACAACGTTGAGTTCTTCGAGGAGAACAACCTGTCCCTCCCCACCAACTGGGACGAGATGGTTGAAGTGTGCCAGAAGATCGTGGAGATCACCGGCAAGGCCGGCTTCGGCTGGGACAACCCCGCCAAGATGGCGACCACCCTGCTGGAGCAGGCCGGCATCGGCTACACCGACGCTGAGGGCAACCTCCTCTTCGCCGACAACCTGGACGCGGCCGTGGAAACCATCCAGTGGTATGTGGATCAGCTGAACGCCGGTCTGTTCCGTACCCCTGGTGACAGCGGCTACTTCTCCGGCCCCTTCGCCAACCAGGACATCATGATGTACTGCGGCTCCGGCGTGGAGGGCGCTTACATCGACATGAAGATCGACCCCGAGCATCCCTTCCACTGGGCGACCTTCCCTGTGCCCCAGATGAAGGACACGCAGACCCCCGCGACTTTCTCCGAGAACTCCCTGATCGCCATCATGGATCTGGATGACGACAAGGAAAAGCAGGACGCTGCCTGGGAGTTTGTGAAGTACTTCGAGAGCACCGAGGCCGTGAAGAAGCTGACCAGCGTGGGCGCTTACATCCCCTGCCTCAAGAGCGTGGCTGAGGATCCCGACTGGGTGGCCAATGCTTCTCCCGCGCAGCTGGTGGGCGTGAGCCAGATGGACAACTACTATCCCTTCTACGCCTTCGACACCGGCGATTACACCTCCAACACCATCTACACCGATATGCTCAATGCCATGAGCGATGTCGTGACCAATGGTGCTGATCTCCGCACCAACCTGGAAGCTCTGCTGGCGAATTACTGATTCCCGGTTGAGGCACGGCAGGCGCGCTGCTCTTGGTAGCGGCGCGCCTGTCTTCATATGGAAGGCCGCCTGTTTCAGGCCGGCAGAAGGATACAGGATGATTTTCTTTTTTGACGTAGACGGCACGCTGCTGGATCACAGGGAATGGCGGGTACCCGCCTCTGCCGTGCAGGCGCTCCGGCAGCTGCACGAGCGCGGCCACCTGCTGTACCTGAACACCAGCCGCAGCCCCAATGAAATGGTCAACGTGGCGCAGGCCATGCGGGAGCTTCCCCTGGACGGCGCGGTGCTGACGGGCGGCGCGCTGGTTCTGGCCGGAAATCAAGCCGTTCGGGAGCTGTACGCCCCGGAGGAAGATATGCGGCAGGCCATGGCGCAGCTAACGGACTGGGGGATTCCCGTGCGCTGGCAGGGGCGGGACGCGCTGCGCTACACCGCCGAGCCGTCGGAGGAAACGCGCAAAGTGCTGTCGTGGCTGTTCGGCTTTGTGCCGGAGGTCGCGCCCTGGCAGGGCGAAAAGCTGATGCGCCTTGTACTCTATGCGGAGGACGAGCAGATCAGCGCTTTGAAGGCTCAGTTCCCCCGCCTGTGCGTCGCGCCGCAGGGACATACGCTGGTGAATATCACCGCCTCCAACGTGGACAAGGCGGAGGCCATGCTGCATGAGGCGGCGCGTCTTGGGTTTGAAAGAGAGCAGGTCGTTGCCTTTGGCGACGGGCTGAATGATGTAGATATGCTGAAAGCAGCCGGCGTCGGCGTGGCCATGGGCGATTGCCCGGAGGCCGTGTCCCGTGCGGCGGACTATACCACCACGCCCATCCGGCAGGACGGCATCATGAACGCCCTGCGCCATTTCGGCTGGATCGGGTAAACGCGCATCAATCATCATAAGGAGGATGAGCAATGGCGATTCCCTATGGGATCAAGTATTGGCATGACCAGGTTTCCCGCAACGGTATCCGGGGCGATGTGCTCAATTCCATGCTGCAAAAGTCCATCCGCAGGGGCGAGGAAGGCTACGCGCTGGCGGCGGCCTACGAGATGTACGTCACCAGCCCGGATTATCTGGAGATGCTGTGGCTGCGCCTGCAATGCATCGCCATTGAGGACGTCGGCTTCGGAATGCCCGAGGCCGGACGGCTCGTCCGCACCCTGGACGAGATGCGCAAGGAGTTCCCCTATGAGGACGGCGATCAGGCGCTGTTCTTTGTGCAGGCTGTCCGCTTCCTGTGCCGCTGCACCAAGGAGCGCACCAGCGATCATCTGCGGGGGATGCTCAAGCGCGCCTTTGACAACGGCTATGTGCCCCAGGTACCCGACTGGGCGCTGGATATGCACACGACCCGGGGCCGGGAAATGGGCCGGGACGAGCAGCACTTCGCGCAGGAAGCCAGCAGCGTAACGCCCTGGCTTCAGACGGAGGACGTGAAGGCCGTCCATGAGCGGTATCTGGAACTGATGAAGAACGGCTGCCAGGCAACGGGCGAGCCGGAGACGGAGCCGCTGTCGATGAACGGCTGGCAGTACTGAGGAGGGACGAAACATGGCCGAGAACAGGTTTGATCCCTGGAGCAGCATGAAGAGCGTCCACGGCGTCAGCTGCGACGAGCTGATTTCCATGCTGCAAAAATCCATCCGCCGCGCCGACGAGAAAAACGCGCTGATCGCCGCCTACGAGCTTCACATCACCAGCCCGCAGCTGTCGGACAAGCTGTGGCGGCGGCTGCTGGTTATTTCCGTGGAGGACATCGGCTTCGGCAACGTCCACGCGCCGGAGGTGATCTGGTCGCTGTACAAAATGAAGCAGGATTTCTCCTACCGCGCCGGTGATCAGGCGATGCTGTTTGTGTACGCGGTGCGGTATCTATGCCGCCAGGCAAAGGAGCGTTCCAGCGACGAGTGGAAGTGTATCCTGCAAGCCAATGCCCAGCACGGCTTCACCTCGGACATTCCCGACTACACCTTCGATATGCACACCGTGCAAGGTCGGGAGATGGGCCGGGGCGAGGTGCATTTTCTGGAGGAGGCCAGCCGGGTGGAGCCGCAGCTGGACGCGCCCTGGGTCACAAAGCTGCATGACGACTTTCTCGCCTTCTGCAAGCTGGAACATGAAACAAAGGGCGAGCCGATCGTTCAGGCGTTTTTGAACACTACCTGGCAGTACGACGAGTAAGGAGCGAACAAGATGAAGTATCTGGTCATCGGGGACAACGAAGCACCCGAAAGAACCGCGCCCCTCGCCCGCCGGTGGGGCGTGGGCCTGGAATGCACCACGTTCTATGACACCAACTTCCTGGAGGAGCATCCCGACGGCATTGCCGAATATCTGCAAAAGGTGGAAGGCGTGCGCTACAAGACCATGCACGGGCCGTTCACCGGCCTGAACACCGGCGTGCGCGACAAGATGATCCGCGACGTGACGCGTCTGCGCTATACGCAATCCTGCGAAACCGCCCGGAAGCTGGGCATTCGCGACATCGTCATCCACAACAACTGGTACGATTACTGCGCGCCCCGGGACGTGTGGCGTGTGAACACCAAACGCCTTTTCGCGGAGCTGATGCAGGAAATTGCGGACTACGACGTGTGCTTCCACCTGGAAAACACGCTGGAAAGGGACTGCGTGCTGATCAAGGAGGTTGTGCTGGAAACGGCCAGTCCCAAGCTGGACATCTGTCTGGACGTAGGCCATACCCAGGGCATGGTGCACGGCGGCCTGAGCGCCCTGGAGTGGATTGATCAGTGCGGCAGCCTGATCGGTCATGTCCACCTGCACAACAAGCACGGCCAGCGGGACGAGCACAACAACCTGCCCGACGGCACTCTGCCGATGGAGGAAATTCTTTCCGCGCTGGAGGAAAAGGCCCCCGACGCGGGCTGGTGCCTGGAATGCGGCGGCCATCCGGGCGAGGACGTCACCCCGTCGCTGGAATATCTGGATCGCCTGGGCTATCTTGAGAAAGCAAAAGCGAGGATGTCGATTTGAAAAAGAGCGTCGCAATTTTCGATATGGACGGCACGCTGGTGGACTCCATGTACCAGTGGCGCTGCATTCCGGCGGCCACGCTGTTCCAGTTCGGTTATCAGCTGACCGACGAGGACGAGCGGGAGGTGCGCCGCCTCGGGTTTTACAAAAGTCCCGGATACCTGATCGACCGCTATCACCTGCCCTGCACTCAGGAAGCGTTCGTCGATCGGGGCTACCAGATCATGCAGGAGCAGTATCGCCAGTTCATCCTCATGCGGCCCAACGCGAAACGCTATCTGCAACAGTTGCACACCAAGGGGGTGCGCACGGCGGTGCTCACGGCCAGCGCCGGGGTGTTTGTGGACATCATGACCGAGAAGTTCGGTCTGCAGGGCCTGATTGAAGCGTCCTTTTCCGCACGCGATCTGGGGGTGGAAAAGAGCCGTCCCGACATCTATCAAAAGCTCTTCAGCGCATTTGACTGCACCGGGGAGGAATGCGTGATGTTTGAGGACTCGGCCTACGCGCTGCAAACGGCGAAGGAGCTGGGCATCGACGGGGTGGGCGTGCTGGATCCGGCTCGTCCCGAGCAGCACGACGCGCTTGAGCAGGTCGCGGTGCGGTGCGTCCGGCGTTATGACGAGCTGCTGGAACACGATATTTTCGATTGATGCGGAGGAGCGCGCCATGAGCAAACGGAAAATGATCCTGATTTCCATCGACTCCTTTGTCGGGTCGGATCTGGAAATCATGCGGCGGCTGCCGAATTTCCGCAGCCTGCTGGACAAGTCGTCGGTGGTGTACAGCAACCAGACCACCTATCCCAGCTATACCCACTCCATCCACACCTCCATCAGCACGGGCTGCTATCCCGCCACCCATGGCGTCAACAGCAACGAGCACCCCGAGCCGGGCAATCTGGAACCCGTATGGTTTGAAAGCTGTCAGGATGTGAAGGTGCCCACGCTGGCGCAGGAGGCCCGCCGCCATGGCTACACGGTGGCGGAGGTCTACTGGCCGCTGACGCTGGGGGACGACGTGGAGTGGAACATCCATCGCGCCGGCATCCATGTGATCCCGGCCAATGAGCAGGAGGTCATCCGCCGCCGCTCCACCCCGGGTTTCTTTGACGAGGTGTACCCGTATATCCGCGACGCGTTTTCCATGAGTCGGGACTACGCGGCGGACGAGGTGTGCTTCCGGACGGCCGAATACCTGATCGACCGCCATCAGCCGGACTTCATGGAAATCCACCTGGTTGCCATCGACCATATCCGCCACCATGCCGGCGTGTACAGCAGCGCGCTGCACGATGCCTACCGCTATCTGGACGAGGGCTTCGGCCGCATCCTGTCGGCGCTGCGCCGTCAGGGACTGGAGAATGAAACCATCGTGGCCGTGACCTCCGACCACGGCCATCTGGACATCCGGCAGGTGGTCAGCATCAACCGTTTCTTCCGCGACCATGGGCTGATCGAAACGGACAGCGAGGGCCGGCTCGTATCCTGGAAGGCATGGATGCAAAGCTGCTCGCTGTCGGGGCACATCTACATCCGGGACAACGACCCGGCAATCGCCGCCCAGGTGCTGACGCTGCTTCAAGCCCACAGCCGCGAGCTGGAAATCGAGCGCATCTTCACCCGCGAAGAGGTGGAGCGGGAGTGGCATCTGACCGGGGACTTCACCTACGTCATTGAGTCCTTCGGCAACAGCTCCTTCTCCTCCAACTACAACTGGGAGCTGTATACCTCCACCAGCAACAGCAGCTACCGCACCAGCAAGGCCACCCACGGTCACCTGCCCTGCAAAGGCGTGCAGCCCTGCTTCTTTGTGAGCAACCCCTTCGCGTCGGAACGAGTGAATCTCCCGGAGGGCCGAATCATCGACCAAGCCCCCACATTGGCCCGGATGCTGGGCTTTGACATGACCACCTGCGACGGGCAGCCCATCGAGGCGCTGCTGAAATAAGGAGGAGCTTCCATGGCAGGCAAGATCGTCGTATTCGGCAGCTTTGTGGCAGACCTGACCGGGCGCTGCGACCGTTTTCCGGAGGCCGGAGAAACGGTGATGGGCACGTCCTTCCGCAGCGGCCCCGGCGGAAAAGGCTCCAATCAGGCGGTAGCGGCCCATCGCGCCGGGGCGGACGTGACGCTTGTCACCAAGCTCGGCAAGGATGCCTTCGGGCAAATGGCCACGGCGTTTTATCAGGCGGAGGACATGGACACCCGCTGGCTGCTGACGGATGACGAGAATGCCACCGGCGCGGCCCTCATCATGGTATGCGAGGCCACCGGGCAGAATGAAATTCTCGTCGTTCCCGGCGCGTGCAGCCACATCACCCGCGAGGATATTTCGAGCCGCGAGGCGCTGATCGCCAGCGCAGACCTGCTGCTGTTGCAAATGGAAATCAACCCGGACGCGCTGGAGGAAATCATCCGCATGGCCCACGGCCACGGCGTTCGGCTGGTGCTGAACCCCGCGCCGGCGCAGCCCATCGACGACGCGCTGCTGGCCATGATCGATACCGTGACCCCCAATGAAACGGAGGCCTGCGCCCTGACAGGGGTGCGGGTGACGGATCGCGCGAGCGCCCGCGTCGCGGCGGAGGTATTCCTGCGCAAAGGCGTGCGGAATGTGGTCATCACGCTGGGCAGTCATGGCGTGTATGTCACCGACGGCACGCGGGAGGAACTGTATCCCCGCCTCGAGGTGCAGGCCGTCGATACCACGGGCGCGGGCGACGCCTTCAACGGCGGCTTCGTCAAGGCGCTGGCCGATGGCAAGGACATTTTCGAGGCCGCGCGATGGGGCAACTGTACCGGCGCGCTGTCCGTCACCAGGCGCGGAACCGCGCCCGCCATGCCGCGCAGGGAGAAAATCGAAGCCCTGTACCGCGCCGCCTACGGGCAGGGTTGACCTGTACGACACAAAACGGCGCTTTCCGAGATATTTCGGAAAGCGCCGTTCTTTTTGTCGTTTTACGGTCGATGCAGCGCCTCGGCCCAGGCGGCTGGGTCACGCCGCGTTTCGCCAAAGCGCCAGCGGTGGGGCGAGCGCAGCGCCAGCTCCGCGTGGCACAGCGCGATACCCAGATCGAGCTGGGCACGGTCACTCGCGTCCAGGATGAAGCGATCCGTCGCCATGGACATCTGCCAAGGTTGCAGGTTCATCGCCGACGGGGCCAACTGCACCGCCTCGGCAGCCCGGCGCAGCTCCTCCGGCCATTGCCGGGGATTGCCCGCGCACAGCCGATCCAGCGACTTGCGCTTGCGCGTGTCCGGCGCGTCGGGATGCTCCGGCTTGCCCAGGGCGATCACGCCCAAAAGCGCTTCCTCCGGGTGCAACGGCGGCGTGAGCAGCTTTTTGCGATAGGAACCGGTCAGCCAGCAGCTCCCCAGCCCCATCGCGACGCTTTCAAGGTCAAACGCCTCGCCCAGAATGCCCGCGTGGACGCGGCTGCGCGGAATCGACGGCTCGACCGCCACCGCGGCGACCGTCGTGCAGCCGGTGACGCGCCCCGGGCCGAGCAGCGTGCCGGTAAAGAGCGCGTCGCTCACCCGCATCAGGATCAGCCGCGCGCCGGGGAGCGCATAGCGCTCCGCCCAGAAGGACAGCGCGGCCCAGTCCCCCACCGTGGGCGCGGCAGCGTAGGCGCGGCAGGAATACCGCTTCGCAATGGCGTCAAACAGCCGCGCCTTCTGCTCCGGCGAGAACAGCGTCTCCAGCGTGGGCACGGTTATTCCTCCTTCCACGGGGTCACGCGCAGCTCGGAAAGCACCTCGCCCACGTTCCGGTGGATCACCATCGTCGCCTCGCCGTCGACAGGCGTCGCGTCCCGGTTGATCAGCACCAGATTGCTCCCGCGATAGTATCGAATCAGTCCCGCAGCCGGGTACACGGTCAGGCTCGTCCCGGCGACGATCAGCAGATCCGCCTGGCGCAGCGCGTGGATGGACGCGGCGAGCACCGTTTCATCCAGCCCTTCCTCGTAGAGCACAACGTCCGGCTTGATGAATCCGCCGCAGTCGCACAGGGGCACCGGGCGCGGATCGTCGCGGATGGCCTCCGGCGGGTACGCCTTGCCGCAGGCCAGGCAGTGGTTCCGCCAAACGCTGCCGTGCAGCTCCAGCACGCGGCGGCTTCCCGCCTTTTGGTGCAGCCCGTCAATGTTCTGCGTGATGACGGCACTCAGCCGCCCGGCGCGCTCCAGCTCCGCCAGCTTCAAATGCGCGGCGTTGGGCTGCGCGTCCAGCGGCAGCATTTTGGCGCGATAGAAGCGGAAAAACGCTTCCGGATGCGCAAAGAAGAAGCTGTGGCTGAGGATTTCCTCCGGCGGCTCCTCGTACTGCTGATGGTACAAGCCGTCCACGCTGCGAAAGTCGGAAATGCCGCTCTCGGTGGACACGCCCGCGCCGCCGAAGA
>CAZRLM010000024.1:0-14208 GCA_964600835.1 uncultured Oscillospiraceae bacterium | reverse complement strand
TCCACAAGCTGTTGCAGGATCGTCACGCGCCCCGCCTCCTTTCCGGTGATCAAAGGCCGTAAAGGGCGCTGAACTTTTTCGTCAGGTAATCAGTGAAGCAGGTGGGGTCAAAAGGCTCGCCCAGGGCGTTTTCCAGCAGCTCGGCGGGCTTTTTCAGCTGACCGAAGCGGTGGATGTGCTCCCGCAGCCAGTCGGTGGCCGGCGTCAGGTCGCCCCGCTCCACCGCGGGCCACAGGTCAACCTCCCGCTCCATTCGCCGGAGCATCTGCGCGCCGTAAGCGCTGCCCAGCGCATAGCTGGGGAAGTAGCCGAACGAGCCGCCGCTCCAATGGCTGTCCTGCAATACGCCCTCCCGATCGTTGGGAACGGTCACACCCAGGAACTCCTTGTACATCTGATTCCACAGCGCAGGCAGCTCGTCCACGGTCACGTCCCCGGCGATGATGCGCTTTTCCAGCTCGTAGCGGATCATGATGTGCATCGCGTAGGTCAGCTCGTCCGCCTCCGTGCGGATCAGGGACGGCTCCGCGCGGTTGACCGCGGCATAGAGCGCTTCCGCCGTCACGCCGGCCATCTGGCTGGGGAACAGCTCCTGCATGACCGGCAGCACCGCGCGGCAGAAGGGCTGGCTGCGGCCGATCAGATTCTCATAGAAGCGGCTCTGGCTCTCGTGCAGCCCCATCGAGGAGCCGCCGGAGAGGCAGGTGAATTGCAGCTCGTCCGCCACGCCCAGCTCGTAGAGCGCGTGTCCGCCCTCGTGGATCACGCTGTACATACTGGACGCCACGTCGTGCAGCTGATAATGGGTGGTGATGCGCACGTCCCACTTGTTGTTGCCGTCTGTAAAGGGGTGCTCCGTTTCCGCGATGCCGCAGCAGTCGCGGTCGATGCCCATCATCGCCATCAGCCGGTCGGAAAACACGCGCTGCTGGGCGATAGGGTACTCCTTGCGCAGGAAGGACGTGTCCGGCGCGGGCCGCTTGCCAATCTCCAGAATCAGGGGCGTCAGCTTTTCGCGCAGCGTGGCAAAGAAGGGATCAAGGGTCTGCATCGTCGCGCCGCGCTCGTAGTCGTTCAGCATCACGTCATAGGCAGGCTTGCTCGCGTCCTTGTAGGCGGCGAAGCGGCGATTGAAGTCGATCAGCTTCGCCAGACAGGGCGCGAACATCGCGTAGTCGCTCTTCTCCTTGGCCTCGTGCCACACCGCGTCCGCTTCGTTCAAAAGCGTCGAGTAGGCGACGTATTCCGCTTGCGGAATGCGCAGCATATCGTCGAGGTTTTCCTGCAGCACCTCGCACTTGCGCAGCAGAACCTGATCACAGTCCGCGCCGTTGTCGCGCACGGTGGCCAGAGCCTCTTGCAGCGCGGGATCCGTTTCGAGCGAATAGATCACGCCGGACAGCTCGCCCGTGGTGCGCCCACGGCCGATATAGGACTTCTTGGGCGCGGCGGTCGCGCCGTCGACAAACAGCACCCCCATCGCATGGCGGTACGCGCCGGACAGCGCCTCGAACTGGGCAATTTTTTCCTTTGCTTCCTGAAGAGTCATCAACACTCACGCTCCTTAAGCAAATTCAATCAAACGCTCTTTTGCAGCGACTCGGGCAGTCGGCGACGCCAGTTGCCGCGGCGATAAGCGATAATGGACAGCAGCATACCGGCCAGCCAGCCGATCAGCTGCGAGGCGAAGATGGCGTCCGGATGGCCGTTGGGCCACAGCGGTGAGCGGGTCAGGTACGCCAGCAGATAAGCCAGCGGCATCCGCAGCACCACGGTGGCAATGATGCTGATCCACATCGGGATGGTGGTTTCGCCCGCGCCGCGCATCACGCCCTGGAGCACCTGCGTAACGGCAAAGGCCAGATACCCCAGCGCCAGCCAGCGCAGGCCGCGCTGACCGATCAGCAGCACCTCCGGCGTATCGGAGAACAGCGCGATCAGCTGATAGCCGAACAGCACGATGCAGGCGACCAGAATGCTTGCAATGCCCAGCGCCAGCTTGAGCAGGTCAGCCGTGCCGCGCCGGATGCGATCCGCCTTCTGCGCGCCGATGTTCTGCCCCACATAGGTGGTCGCGGCGGTGCCAAAGGTAAAGTTGGGCATCATGGCGAAGCCGTCGACGCGCATGACAGCGACGCTGGCAGCCATGACCACCGTGCCCAGGGAGTTGGTCAGCCCCTGCACGATGATCGCGGACAGGGAGAAGATCGCCGAGGTCACGCCGGCGGGCAGGCCCAGGCCGCACAGGCGGCGAACCAGCGGGCCGTTGGGGCGCAAGGTTTGGCGCGTCACCTGCACCACTTTTCGCATCGTACACAGGCGGACAAGGCACAGCGCGCCGGAGATGCCCTGCGCGATGATCGTCGCCCAGGCCACGCCCGCGATGCCCATGCCAAATTGGGTCACGAACAGAATGTCCAGCACGATGTTGAGCAGGCTCGCCAGCAGCAGGAACAGCAGCGGGAACACGCTGTCGCCCAGGCCGCGCAGCACGCCGGAGAGAATGTTATACGCCGCGCTGCCCAGAATACCGATGAAGATAATTTGCAGGTAGGTAATCGCGCCCTCGACAACCTCAGGCGGCGGATCCACCATGCGGATGAGCAGCGGCGAGGTGAAGTAGCCGACCACCGTCATCAGCAGGCCGCTGGCCAGCGTCAGAAAAACGGTGCTGCCGACCACGAGATTGAGCTTGCGCTGATCCTTCGCGCCGAAGAACTGGGCCGCCAGAATGCTGGCGCCGGTGGAAATGCCCATGAACAGCACCAGCAGCAGGTTCAGGATCGGGCCAGAGGTGCCGACCGCCGCCAGCGCCGTATCGCCAATGTACTGACCGACGACGATGGAGTCGACCGTGTTGTAGAGCTGCTGCGCCAGGTTGCCAAGCAACAGCGGTACGGAGAAGCGGACAAGCCCGGTCATGGGCCGTCCCAGCGTCATGTCCTGGACGCCGAAAAAGGCTCGGATTTTTTCACTTCCTGTCATCGTGTGTACACACATCCTTCTATATCATTTCCTTCTTATTGTATCAGCATTTTTACGTCTAATCAAGTGCTTGCGGGCAATTTCGCTTGACAAGGGCGAAGCAGGCCTATATAATCAAAGTATACAGGGATGCGGACGGCGTTTCGTCCGCGATTGAGACAAGAGAAAGGGCTGAATTCCAATGAAATATGTTCTTGGTATTGACCTGGGCACCTCCGGAACGAAAACGGTGCTCTTTCAGCAGGACGGCGTGGGCGTTTGCTCCGCGACGGTGGAATATCCGCTGTATCAGCCGCACAACGGCTGGGCAGAGCAGGAGCCGAAGGACTGGTGGAACGCGGCGGTCTCCACCATTCGCACGGTGCTGGAAAAGAGCGGCGTGAACCCGGCGGACGTGGTGTCCCTGGGCATTTCCGGCCAGATGCACGGCCTGGTCATGCTGGATGAAAACGGCGAGGTGCTCCGCAGCTCCATTATCTGGGCGGATCAGCGCACGCAGCAGGAATGCGACGAGATTCACGCGACCGTCGGCCGGGAAAAGATGATCGAAATTACCGCGAACCCGGCGCTGACCGGCTTTACGCTCTCGAAACTGCTGTGGGTGCGCAAGCATCAGCCGGAAATCTATGCCAGGTGCCGCCATATTCTCCTGCCCAAGGATTATGTGCGCTATATGCTCACCGGCGATTATGCCACCGAGGTCAGCGACGCGAGCGGGATGCAGATGCTCGACGTGCCGCATCGCTGCTGGTCCGACGAGCTGCTGGGGCTGCTGGACATCGACAAGTCGCTCCTGGCGAAGGTGTATGAGAGCTGCGAGGTGACGGGCCATGTGTCCGAGGCCGCGGCGGCGCTGACCGGCCTGACGCCGGATACGCTGGTCGTGGGCGGCGCGGGCGACAACGCCGCGGCGGCGGTTGGCACCGGCGTGGTGGAGGACGGCAAGGCGTTCACCACCATCGGCACCAGCGGCGTGGTGTTTGCGCATACCGACAAGCTGGCGATCGACCCGCAGGGCCGCGTGCACACCTTCTGCTGCGCGGTGCCGGGCGCCTGGCACGTCATGGGCGTGACGCAGGCCGCCGGTCTGTCGCTGAAGTGGTTCCGCGATCAGTTCTGCGCCGCGGAGAAGGAAGCGGCCGCCACGATGGGCGTTGACGCTTACGACCTGATGAACAAGGAGGCCGCGCAAAGCCCCATCGGCGCGAACAAGCTGATCTACGCGCCCTACCTGATGGGCGAGCGCACGCCGCACCTGGATGCGGACTGCCGCGGAATGTTCTTTGGCCTGAGCGCGATGCATCAGCGTCGCGATCTGTTGCGCGCGGTGATGGAGGGCGTGACCTACTCGCTGCGCGACTGCCTGAGCGTGCTGTCCGGTATGGGCGTCGCGCCCGAGCAGATGCTGGCCTGCGGCGGCGGCGGCAAGAGCCCGCTGTGGCGGCAGATGCTGGCGGACGTGTTCAATACGCCCGTTGCGACCACCGTCAACACCGAAGGCCCGGCGCTGGGCGTGGCCATCCTGGCCGGCGTGGGCGCGGGGCTGTATCCCTCCGTGCAGGAAGCGTGCCGCGCGATGATCCACGTCAACGCGCCGCAAAACCCCATCGCCGAAAACGTGCCGCAGTACGCGAAGGTGTACGAGGTGTTTAAGCAGCTGTATCCGGCCAACAAGGAAATTTTCAAGGCGCTGAGCCAGCTGTAACGCCCTGTGTCCGGCAGGTCTCGCCGGAGGAAGGATGACAACCATGCGGTGCCAGTATTGCAACTGTACGGAGAGCAAGGTGATTGATTCCCGACCGACGGAGGAGGGCAACAGCATCCGCCGTCGCCGGGAGTGCATGAACTGCGGCCGTCGGTTCACCACTTACGAGAAGATTGAGCTGTCGCCGCTGATGGTGGTGAAGCGCGACGGACGGCGGGAAGCCTTCGACAGCCGGAAAATCAAGGGCGGCGTCCTGCACGCCTGCGAAAAGCTGCCCGTTTCCATGCAGCAGGTCGACATGATCGTCGCGCGGATTGAGCAGCGGGCGTACAGCGAAGCGGACGGCGAAATTTCCTCCCAGCGCTTGGGGGACATGGTCATGGAGGAGCTGAAAGCGCTCAACGACGTGGCCTATGTGCGCTTTGCGGCTGTGTACCGCAAGTTTACCGACCTCGGCACCTTTATGGAGGAGCTGCAAAAGCTCGTCAATGAGGGCAAGGCGGAGCAGAAGGACACATAACCTCGAAAAAGCAATTATTCAGCGGCGCGGCAAAGGCTGCGCCGCCTTTTGCATGGCAAAAGCCCGTTTCCCCGCCGCAATGGACGGAGAAACGGGCTTTGGACGCTTCGTCAGTTGTTCAACACGCGCTCGATCAGCTTCGCCAGCGCGTAAACGTCCTGATCCATTTCATGTTGGTCAGGTCCCTCAATCATCACGCGGACGAGCGGCTCGGTGCCGCTGGCACGCACCAGCACACGACCGCGTCCGGCGTACTTTTTGTCCAGCTCCGCGATGGCCTGCACCACCTCGTCCTGCTTGTCAAAATCAAACTTGCGCGCGTCGCTCACCCGCGCCGCATACTGGGACTGGGGCAGCACCTCCATGATCTGCGCCAGGCGGCTCAGGCTTTGCTTGCTCTCCACCATCACCGTCAGCAGCTGCAACGCGGTAATCAGCCCGTCGCCGGTGGTGTTGTAGTCCAGGAAGATGACGTGGCCGCTCTGCTCGCCGCCCAGGCTGTAATTGTGCTCCAGCATATTTTCCAGCACATAGCGGTCGCCCACCTTGGTCTTGACCTGATTGATGCCCAGCTTTTTCAGCGCCAGATCAAGCCCCATATTGCTCATGATGGTCGTGACCAGCGTGTTCCCCCGCAGCCGACCCTGCTGCTTCAAATGATTCGCGCAGATGCACATCACCTGATCGCCGTTGATCAGCGTGCCCCGCTCGTCCACCGCGATCAGCCGATCCGCGTCGCCGTCGAAGGCCAGCCCGACGTCCGCGCCCAGCTCCCGCACCAGCTCGCACAGCCGCCCCGGATGAGTGGAGCCGCAGTTTTCGTTGATGTTGGTGCCGTCCGGCTCGTGGTAGTAGGTGGACACCGTCGCGCCCAGCTCCTGCAGCGCCGTCGGCGCCACCTGTGAGGACGCGCCCTGGGCGCAGTCCACCACGATATGCAGCCCGTCGAGCCGCGCGCCGGTGGTCTCCTTCACAAAGTCAATGTACCGCCGCTGGGCGTTCCGTTGGCGGACAGGCCGTCCCACGCCGCCGCCCGTGGGGAGCACGATGCCCTCCGGCAGACCGTTGCGGATGATCTCCTCCATCCGGTCTTCCACCGCGTCGGGCAGCTTGTAACCGTCGCCGTCGAAGAACTTGATGCCGTTGTATTCCACGGTGTTGTGGCTCGCGGAAATCACCGCGCCCGCGTCCGCCCGGTAGTACCGCGTCAGATATGCAATGCCAGGGGTGGGCAGTACGCCCACCAGCACGGCCCGCGCGCCCATCGAGCAGATGCCCGCCACCAGTGCGGACTCGAGCATTTCGCCGCTGATGCGCGTATCGCGGCCGACCAGGATCGTCGGGCGATGGACGTTGCTTGCCAGCACGCAGGCGCTCGCCTGTCCCAGCTTGAAAGCCATCTCGCAGGTCAGATCCCTGTTCGCCACGCCCCGCACGCCGTCGGTGCCAAAAAGTCTCGCCATTGTGCCAATGCCTCCGTCATTTTATGGTTCCCTGATAGTATACCGCAAACCACCCAATTATTTCAAGCAAAAAATGAAACGATATGTAACATTTTATCCGTTTGTCTCTCCGCCGACCGCCAGCACCTCATACAGCGCGGCGGGACGATAGCCCAGCTTAACCGCCACACGCTCGGAGACGGGGTTGGCCGCGTCCCAGTAGGCCGTGATCCCCCGCGCCTGAGCGCGCTGAATCAGCGCCGCGGCGGTGGCCGTCGCATAGCCGCGGCCCATCCAGCCTTCCCGCGTCTGCACCTGGACTTCGAGGCTCCCCGGCGCGCTGACATAGCTGCTCGCCCCGGCCACCGGTTCCCTGTCCACCGTCAGCAGCACGCCCAGACCGTTCTCCGCAAAGTCCTCGTTTGACGCATAGACGCTCACAAAATCCCGGCTCCACGCTTCACCGCGACACCAATTGATCCATTTGCCTTCAATCGGCACCACGCGCCCATTCTCCGGCAGCGCGGACAGTATCCGGGCAATCCGCTCCGGCTCAGGCTGCACCTCCGGCGCGAAAGCCCGGCGGAATTTGACCGGGAACGCGTCGATCCGCGCCGCCGCGTCCCGCCAGCCGCCCGGCGCGTAGAGCAGCCGCATCCCGCTGCCCGCCTGGATGGCCGTCCGAAGCAGCCGGACGGCGGACGGGCCTGCTTCCCCGGCGCAGAGCAGGAAGTCGCCGATCGCCGCCACCGCGCCGCGGGGACGCAACGGCGCGTCCGCCCACACCGTCCCCCGGCCGTGCAGCACGGCGGCCACAACGCCATGCAGGCAGGGCATCCCGGCTGTCAAGGGCGCAAGGAGCCGCCTGTCCACGTCCGGAAAAGCTGCCTCGGTCATTTCACGTCCTCCTGCACCATCACGTTTTCCTGATGAAACGTTTCCGCCAGCGCGCCCAGCAACGACGCTTCCGCTCGGTCGCTCTCCGGTTTCTGCTCCGTGCCGGGCGTCACCGCCTCAAAGCGGCTCTCCACGCCCGCGGCCTGCGTCAGCGCGGCCGCAATGGCCTTGCGCGTGTTCTCCTTGTTCAACACCGTCGCGTAAATATCCATTCCCATCGGCGACTCCCAGCGATACACTGTCCCGTCGCTCCCGACAAATCGGCCCATCGACAGCATATTGAAGGTGCCACTGTCGCTGCGTTTCAGGGCGTTCAGCGCTTCCTTCCAGGTTTCGTCCGCACTGCGACCGGTGGGAGTGAGCACCACCTGACGCGGCGCTTCCTGTTTTTTCGGCGCAGCGGCTCGCTGCGCGGGCCGCTCCTGGCGCGGCGCAGCGACCAGCGCGCCGCTGGCGAGCTGCTCTTGCAGGGCGGCAAGCTGCTTTTCCAGCGCGGCGATGCGATCGTTCAGCGCCGCCGTGTCGGTTTCCCCGGTGCGCAGGCACGCCTTGAGCGCAGCGTTTTCCAGCGCCAAGCGCGGGGAGGATGCCCAGCGCAGATCGGTTTCGACGCTCATGAACAGCTCCAGCATCCGCATCAGCCGCGTCTGCGTGAAGCCCTCCGCCTGACTGACGTACTCCGCCGCGTCCTCCGCGGTCAGATCGAGCAGTCCGGCAAGGTCGTCCGGGCAGCACTTCGCCATCAGCAGCGCCCGCAGGTGCTGAGACACGTCCTTCGCGAACACAATCGGTTCCCGACCGCCGCGCATCAGCTCGTCGATCATGCCCATCAGCGAGGACGCGTCCTCCAATTGCAGCGCCTCGGCAAAGCGGAACAGGAACGCGCGGTCACTCGTGCCCAGGACGTTCCGGACAAGCTCCTCGGTCACGTCCTGCCCGTAGCCCAGGCACATATCCAGGATGGACAGCGCGTCGCGCATTCCGCCCTCCGCCGCCCGGGCAATCAGCGCCAGCGCCGCGTCGGTCGCCACAGCGCCAGCGCCGTCCGCCGCCTGACGCAGCCGTCCGGCGATCTGACGGGCCGGGATGCGCCCAAAATCGAACCGCTGACAGCGGCTCAGGATGGTGGCGGGCAGCTTCTGCGGCTCGGTGGTGGCAAGGATAAACACCACATGGGCCGGCGGCTCTTCGAGGGTTTTGAGCAGCGCGTTAAAGGCCGAGGTAGACAGCATATGCACCTCGTCGATGATATAAACCTTATACCGGCCCTGCTGCGGCGGATATTTGACGGTTTCCCGCAAATCGCGCATCTCGTCCACGCCGTTGTTGCTTGCCGCGTCGATTTCCACCACGTCGAGGCTTTCGTCCGCCAGCAGCCGCTTGCAGCTGTCGCACACTCCGCAGGGATCGCCGTTCACGGGGTGCTCGCAGTTGATCGCCCGCGCCATGATCTTCGCGGTGGACGTTTTGCCCGTGCCGCGGCTGCCGCAGAACAGATACGCGTGGGCAATCCGCCCCGTGGTAATCTGATTGCGCAGCGTCGCGACAATCGCCTCCTGCGCCACCATGGAGGAAAAGTCCGCCGGCCGCCATTGCCGGTACAGCGCCTGGTATGCCATCAAAAATCAGCCTCCACGCTCGCCGGAAAACCGCTCCGGCTTATGCCCCTTACGCCTGACCGTCTCCGCGCTCGCGCGGCAGGACGAACAACGCGCCGACCGTTTCACCGTCCTCCCGGCGGAACGCGACGAACGCCCCGTCAAGCGCCGTCAGCTCGCCCGTGTCGCCCTCGCGCAGCCGCATTCCGTTGTCGCCGGGGATGTGGAACGTCGCGTCCTCCCCGTCGCCGTCGGAAAAGGTCACGACGCTCCGGCCGTTCAGCGTCGTAAAGTCCATCTCCCGCTTCGCCTTAACGACGCGAACCTGCGATGCGCGCTGCGCGCCGGTTTCCTCGTCATACTGCCATCTCATGGGTTCGCCCCCTCCATTGAAAGCCACGCCCAGATCGCCTGCAAGCGCTTGACGCCGATCCCGGCCACCGTCAGCAGATCCTCCGGATAGGCAAACGGCCCACGGGATGCCCGGTCGTCCAGAATCGCCGCAGCCAGCCCCGCGCCGATACCCGGCAGACGCGTCAATGTTGCCGCGTCAGCCTCGTTCACCCGCACGTTGCCCTGCGGCATGGAGACCGCCCACGCCGCTTCGTAGCGACGCGCAGACCGGTAGCCGTCCGCCGAGGGCGCTTCTTTCCGCACGAAAGCAGAGCCTATGAGAAGCGCCGCGCAGCAGCTCAACAGGATGATCGCCATCACCCCGCTTCCCCTGCCGCGCGGCTTCATCGGTTATACGCCTTTGCGAATCTTCTGTCCCTCGCGGGAATCCTCGAGAATGTACCCCGCCGCCTTGATCGCGTCCCGCAGCTCGTCGGAGCGCTTCCAGTCCTTCGCCTTGCGGGCGGCGGCCCGCTCGTCCGCCATGCGCTGAATCTCCTCAGGCAGCGCGTCCTCCTCCCGCTGCACCAGGCCGAGCACGTCGCACAGCGCCTTCAGGGAGGCGAGCGCCGCCTCCACCGCGCCCTTCGCGCTCTCCGCGTTCAGCGTCACGTTCGCGTCCTTCACCAGCTCGAAGATCGCGCCGATCGCGTCCGCCGTGTTCAGGTCGTCGTCCATCGCCGCGTCAAAGCGCTGCTCGTACTCCTTCAGGCGACCGACAAAGGCGCCCTCCGCTTCCGTCAGCGGCCTGTCCTGCGCGGCAGCCAGCAGGTGCTTCAGGTTGTCCCGGGCGGTGTAGAGCCGGGTCAGGCTGGCGAACGCGGCGGCAATCTGCTCGCGGCTGAAATTGATCGGGCTGCGGTAGTGGGCCGACAGCATAAACAGCCGCACCGCCTCCAGATCGTACTCCTTGGCAATGTCCCGCACGGTGAAGAAGTTGTTCAGCGACTTGGACATCTTCTGGTTGTCCACGTTGATGAACCCATTGTGCATCCAGTAATGCACATAAGGCTTTCCGGTCGCGCCTTCGGACTGGGCAATCTCGTTCTCGTGGTGCGGGAACAGCAGATCCTTGCCGCCGCAGTGGATGTCGAACGTTTCGCCCAGGTACTTCATGGACATGGCGGAGCACTCGATGTGCCATCCGGGCCGACCCGGGCCCCAGGGGCTGTCCCATGCAGGCTCGCCGGGCTTCTGTGCCTTCCAGAGTGCGAAGTCGGCGGGGCTTTCCTTGTCCGTCTCCACGTCCAGTCGGTCGGACGCGCCCATCTCCCGCTCCTCCACGCTCTGCCCGGACAGCTTGCCGTAGCCCGGGAAGGAGGACACGCGGTAGTACACGTCGCCGCCGGGAACCGCGTAGGCGTGGCCGTTTTCAATCAGCCGCTCCACCAGACGGATGATCTCCGGAATGTGCTCGGTCGCCTTGGGGTGCACCGTCGCCGGACGAATGCCCAGCGCCTTCGCGTCCTTGAAATACTCGGCGATGAAGCGCTCGCCCAGTTCCTTGACGGTCACGCCCTCCTCGTTGGCGCGGCGGATCATCTTGTCGTCAATATCGGTGAAGTTCTGTACGAAGGTGACCTCGTAGCCCTCGCGCTCCAGCTGACGGCGCAGCACGTCAAAGGTGATGAAGGGCCGCGCGTTGCCGATATGGAAAAAATTGTACACTGTTGGGCCGCAGGCATAGATGCCCACCTTGCCCTCATGAATGGGATGAAATTCTTCCTTTTTCCGATGCTCGCTGTTGTAGATCCACATATCCCTCTGCCCTCCGTATCACCTGTTGATTTTATCCTCCGGCGATCTTTGCCGCACCACGCGGCCTGGAATGCCGACCACGGTGCAGTCCGCCGGTACGTCCTGGAGCACCACGCTGCCCGCGCCGACCCGGCAGCGGTCGCCGAGGGTGATCGGCCCGAGCACCTTCGCTCCCGCGCCGATGATCACCCCGTCGCCCACGGTGGGGTGACGCTTACCTGCCTCCTTGCCCGTGCCGCCCAGCGTAACGCCCTGATAGATCGTCACATCATCGCCGATGACCGCCGTTTCGCCGATCACCACGCCCATGCCATGGTCAATGAACAGCCTGCGGCCGATGGTTGCGCCGGGGTGAATCTCAATGCCCGTCCTGCGCCGCGCCCGCTGGCTGATCCGCATCGCGCGGAGCGTGCGTCCCCGCCGCCAGGCGCGGTTCGCCCGGCGATAGGCCCACACCGCCCGCAGCCCGGGACGGCACAGCGCCGCTTCCCATGCCGAGCGCGCGGCGGGATCCCGTGCCAGCACAGCCGCTATATCCTGCTTTTTGTCGCTTCGCATCGCCCGCCGGACAAGCCAAGCGCCGTCCGGCTTCCCTCCCCCGTCTGACATTTTCCCTGTCAGCGTATGCGGGGCGGGCGCGTTCTGCGCCGCCGCGCCGCCGCGTAGAATGTCCCGCGGCTGCGTTCTTTTTCATTATATCAGATTTGACGCGAGAAAGCAAACCGAATCGACGCATTGACAGCCAACGTTTTTCGATGGATAATAAAGGGGCAGCCCGCTTCCCATGTGGACGGGAAGAATCGACGCTGCCGGATCGTTTGCTAATGGAGGTGAATATCCAATGATAGCCTTTCATGACGCGTCCTCGGCCGACGCGGGACTGATCAGCCATATTTATGCCACCAGCTGGCGCAAGGCGTATCGCGGGATCATTGCCCAGCATTATCTGGATCGCCTGCCGGACGAATACTGGGTGCCGTCCATTCGCTCCTGGCTGGACAGCGGCCGCCTGTCCGGCGTGATCATTTATGAGGACAAGGAACCTGTCGGCTGCGCGATCTATGGCCGCGGGCGGGACGAGGATCACGGCGATTGGGGCGAGATTGTCTCCTTCTACCTCCTGCCGGACAAGACGCGCATGGGCTATGGCGGCGCGCTGCTTGACGAGGCCCTGCGCCGGATGCGGGAGGAGGGATACGCCCGCTTCTACCTCTGGGCCATTGAGGGCAACAAGGCGGCGGACGCGTTCTACCGCAAGCGCGGCTTCCACGTCACCAGCGATCACATTGATTACGCCATCGGCGGCGAGCCGGTGCGCGACCTGCGCTATGTGCGCGTTGAGGCCTGAGAAGGAGGGCTTGCCATGCGGGACACCGTCTCCGGGACGCGTCAGGCCGTGCTGTTGCTGGCGGAGGAGCGCTACGGCAGCGAGCCGGAATGGCCCTGGGAATCCTCGCCGGAAAACATGGTGTTCCGGCGGGCCGACAACCGGAAGTGGTACGCGTTGCTGCTTCGTCCGCCGCGCCGCAGCCTCGGTCTGCCCGGCGAAGGCGTGATCGACGTGCTGAACGTGAAGTGCGACCCGGCGGCGTCCGGCTCGCTGCGGCTGCATCCCGGCGTGTATCCCGCCTATCACATGAACAAGGAGCACTGGCTCTCCGTGCTCCTGGACGGCACGGTCGAGCTGCCGTTTATCGCCGTGCTGCTGGATCAGAGCTACGATCTGGCCGGCGGCCCGTCCACCAAAAAGCCGAACGTCAGGGGGAAAATGACATGATCATCCGAGCCGGCAAAAAAGACGCGCCGACGCTGGCGGCGCTGGCGAGCCAGCTGTGGCGTGACGCGGCTCCGTCCGAATTGGAGGCGGAGTTCGCGGCGCTTGCCGACTGCCCGGACGCGGTGTGCCTGATCCAGTACGTCGACCGGCAGCCCGTCGGATTCGCGCAGTGCCAGCTTCGCCACGACTATGTGGAGGGCACGGAAACGTCTCCCGTCGCCTATCTGGAGGGTATTTTCGTTCAGGAGGACTATCGCCATCGGGGCTGCGCCACAGCGCTGCTCCAGGAATGTGAGGCATGGGCGCGGCGGCTGGGCTGCTCCGAATTTGCCAGCGACTGCGAACTGACCAACGCCGCCAGCCTCCGCTTTCACCTGGCCCTTGGTTTCACCGAGGTGAACCGCGTCATCTGTTTCAAAAAAGCATTATAATACCGGAAGGGTACACAAGAGCGCGCTCCATGAGCTTGATAAACCGGAATTTGAAAACCACGATTTTATAAGTGGTTATCGCCCCTTATAGGATGTTAATAAAATCCTCCGAAAGCCTTGAAAATAAAGGATTTATCGCAATGTGTCCGCCTTATCCCTTTATACGGTTTCACACAAGTTTACCCTTACTCTGATTGCTCATAAGGGCAAAAGCAAGGGCAAGAAAAATCTCAAAACAAGATATAACAGAGTGTGGCAATCGGGAAACTGTGACATATGTGCGAATATATTATACTGGAGGATTTCAAGATGGACAACTACATTTATGATGAAAACAACGGTCTTTGGTACGAGCTGCAAGGCGATTACTACATTCCTTGCCTTACATTACCACCCGAAAAAGAAAAGCCTATCGGGATATGGGGACAGCGCCACAAACGCTATCTGAAAGAGTATAGAAAAGCAACCTACACCACTCTACTGATAAACGGCAAGCCGAACAGCTATCTTGCCGATATTGATAGGCATGCAGAGGAAATGTTTTCTCGATTGGTAAAGCAGATGGCAAGGCGTGAAGGCGTGACGGAACAGCTAAAGGCGGATAAGCAGCTTGAATGGGTGCAAAGGATGAATAACATTCGCCGCAGGATAAGGTACAATAAATTGCGCAAAAAGAGAAGACATAGTTTGCAAGCTCTGGTA
>CAZRLM010000023.1:0-24213 GCA_964600835.1 uncultured Oscillospiraceae bacterium | reverse complement strand
TGTTTTTCAGCGCGGAGAGCAGCAGGGAAAGCGCTTCCCGACGCTGGCTGTCATGGTTCTTGAGCGCGACCATCATCGCCGCGCGCACCTCGTCAATCTTCGACATCTGCCAAAGTCATTCCTTTCCAGTCCAACCGGACTTCCGGTGGCCGATACCAGTTTACACGCCGCGGCGGCGTTTGTCCAGCCCCCGGCGCAAAAAAGGAGACGCAAAAATGAGCAAGCGGGATAAGCTTTACAAGGCCGCGGCGGCGCTGGGCGCGCTGCAATGCCCCGTGTGCGGCGCGCCCATGGCGCAGGATGGCGCGGACTTTGCCTGCGCGGGCGGGCACCGGGTAAACGTCAACCGCAAGGGATGCCTGAACTTTCTCTCCGCGCCGGTGGATACCTGCTACGACGCGGCGCTGTTCGCCGCCCGGGAGCGGGTGTTCGGCGCGGGCTGCTACCAACTGGTGGCGGAGGCCATCGCGCGTTGTCTGCCTGCTACACCCCAGCGCGTGCTGGACGTCGGCTGCGGCGAGGGCTGGTACCTGAACGCGCTGCTCTCCGCGCACCCCGACTGGCACGGGGCCGGGATTGACATCAGCCGGGACGCGATTCTCCGCGCGACGGATCAGCCCTGCACAGCGCTTTGGTGCGTGGCCGACCTGCGCCGTCTCCCCTTCCGGGACGGCGCGTTCACGGCCGTGTTAGACGTGCTGACCCCCGCGAACTACGGCGAGTTCACCCGGGTGCTTGCGCCGGACGGGCTGCTGGTGAAGGTCTACCCACGCGCGGACTATCTCATGGAGCTTCGGGAGGCGCGCGGCATGATGCGCTACGAGGAAGGGCAGGTCGAGCGCTACCTGCGGGAGCGGATGACCGTCGTAAGCAGCGAACGCGTCACCGCGGTTTGTCCGGTCACGCCCGCGCTCTGGCGAGACTTCGTATGGATGACGCCGCTCAATCAGGATCTTTCCGCCGACGAAAAGGACGCGCTTGCGTCCTCGCCGCGTGAAACCGTCACCGTTGATTTGCAGGTGGACGCGGTTCGTCCAGCGCGATAAAAAAGCGTTTCTTTCCTTGCCGTGAGAGGCTTCGTAAAAATTGCATAAAATCGTTTGGCGTACGTCAAACAAAACGGTAAATCGTATGAAAAACGCGAGGAAATCAATCATTTTCACGAGAAAATCCCTTGCGTAAACCGCTTTGTTTTGTTATACTATTTGTATCATCGGCATAGAATGAGGTTATGAATGACGTATTGTTTTCAACTGCTTCCTCATGTAAATATTCGGTATCAGGAGGCGCTTCATAGCCTGGCGAAGCGAGAGCTGATCTGTATGCTTCGCCGCCTGGGGCTTCCCGAAGATGTGCGGATGGAACAGCTGGGCGGCGCGTCGTTTTTGAGCTTTGACGCGCCGGAATTGACGGACGCCCAGCGGCAATTTCTGGCCGGGCACAGCGCGCTGACCTTCTGGGCCGCGCGGGAAGGGGCGCTGCTGCGTCCGCTTGAGAAGCCCGTGGCGGACTACTTTCCCGCCGAGCTGCCCGAGCTGCCCAAATACAAAGGGAAAACGAACGCGATATTCACCCGGATGCTGATTAACCTGGCCCGCTGCGCCGCTTCGGTGGACGCGGACGGGCCGCTCACGGTGCTTGACCCGATGTGTGGCCGGGGCACGACGCTTTTTGTCGGGCTGCAATGCGGCCTCCATGTGATCGGCGCGGACATCGACCGGCGCGATCTGAACGAAGGCGCCGACTATTTACAGCGATACCTGCAATACCACCGACTAAAATACGAAAAGAGAGCGCTGGGCCGGACGGCAAGCGGGCAGAACATTCCCGAAACGTCCTTCCTCCTTGCGCCCACCAAAGCCCGCTACGCGGAAGGCGATACACGGGAAGCGCGGTTTCTCCTGACAGACACAGGGCTGGTTGGCGCGGTGCTGAAAAAAACGCCCGCGCACCTGCTGGTCTCCGACCTGCCCTACGGCATCCAGCACGCCCCGCAGGACGGGCGGCGGCCGGAGCCGTTCATCGCGCTGCTTCACCGGGCGCTGCCCGGGTGGTTTCAGGCGCTGCGCCCCGGCGGCGCGGCGGCGCTGAGCTTCAACCGGCTGACGCTGGACAAGTCGGCGCTGCTGGACGCGCTCCTTCGCGCAGGCTTCGAGCCGCTTGTATCGCCGCCCTGCGACGATTTTTCGCACGAGGTGGAGCAGGCCGTCACCCGCGACGTGGTGGTCGCCCGCAGGCCCTGACACATCATCTCTCCCCTGTTTGATGGATAAAAGCAACTGATTTTGATGGCTTTGCATTTGGCAAGGAGGACACGCATAGTGGCTACTATGGATCTGAACAAAAAAACGGTTATTGAGCTGCGTAAGCTTGCGAAGCTGTATGGCGTCACGCTGGGCGCCGGCTTGACGAAAAGCGGCATTATCGAGAAGATTCAGGATGCGCTTGGCGATTCTCTCACCGAGGAGGATCTGGGCGAGCCTGCCGCAAACGATTTCGAAGAGAAGGCGGAGGAAGCGCCCGAACCGGCGGAGAACGCACCGGAAACTCCGAGCCTCAGCGAGCCCGCGTCCATTCCCGCCGCGCCCGCGCAAAGCACACAGCCGCAATTCCGCGCGGCCTGGCGCAATCCCGGCCCGCACTATACCGCGCGGCCAAGCCATTCAACCGGAAGCGCCTATTACGCTCCCCGGCAGCAGGATGCGCCTCGAATCGCGCCGATGCGTCCGACGGGCTATACCCCGCGTTTCGGCCCTGCGCCCAGCCGTGAGCAGCCCCGGCAGGACTATCCGCGCTACTACGACGGCGCCCGCGCCGCCTACAACGAGCCGATGCAGGATCGCCGTCCCGCGTTCGCGCAGGATACATCCCGTTTTGACGCGCCCGCGCAGGCCACGACCTACAACGGCTTTGAGTCCAATTACCCCTCGAATCGCGGGGCTTACCCGCGCGCTCCCCAGACGCCGCGCACCTATTCCGCGCCCGCTCCCCGGCAGGATTATTTTTCGCCGCAGGAGCCTGGCGGGCTGAATCCGGCCGTCGGCGAGCTGCTGGCCGCAGGCGACTGCACCGACGGCGGCGGCGTTTTGGAGCTGCATCCGGACGGCTACGGTTTCCTGCGTTCCGAAACGCTGCAGCCCTCCAGCCGGGATATTTACATCTCCATGGCGCAGATTCGCCGTTTTGCGCTCCGCTCCGGCGATCTGGTGAATGGCAAGGTTCGCCCGCAGCGCGAGGGGGATCGCTATACCGCGATGCTCTACATCACCGACATCAACGGCGAAAGCCCCGACCGGATCAGCAACCGTCCCGCCTTTGACGAGCTGACGCCCATCTACCCCACCCGGCGCATCAATCTGGAAACCCGCGATGACCACCAGCTGGACGATATGCGTCTGGTTGATCTGGTTGCGCCGCTTGGCTTCGGCCAGCGCGCGTTGGTGCTCTGCCCGCCGGATACCGGCAAGCGCGAGCTGCTGCGCGACTTTGCCAATGTCATCTCCACCAACCATCCGGAAGCAACCGTTTTGGTGCTGCTCATTGATGAAACGCCCGAGGACGCGACGCTTTTCCGCGAGCAGGTAAAGTGCAGCGTCCTCGCCTCCACCTTCGATCAAGCGCCGGAGACTCATCTGCGGCTGGCTTACCTGGTGCTTGAACGGGCGGAACGCCTGGTGGAGCAGGGCAAGGACGTTGTGCTGCTGGTGGACAGCCTGACCCGCCTGGCAAAAATCTACACCACCTCCGCAACGCAGCAGGGGCGCAGCATTCCAGGCATGGTCAATCCCGCCAGCCTCATGCGGGCCAAAAAGCTCTTTGGCGCAGCCCGCTGCCTTAAGGAGGGCGGCAGCCTGACCATCATCGGCGCGATGAACATTGAGACCGGCTCCAAGGTCGACGACGCGGTGGTCGAGGAGTTCAAGGACACCGCCAACATGGAGCTGCTGCTGGACACGTCCGTCGCCCGAACCGGGATTCTCCCGGCGCTGAACCTGCAGCACAGCGGAACCCGCCGCGTCGAGGCGCTGCTGGACGAAAAGCAAGTCGAGGGCCTGCGCTTCATCCGAGAGACCATGGGCGCCACGCCTTCCGCGGCCGCCATTCCGCAGCTGCTCGCCCTGATGGACAAGGCCGCCAGCAACGAGGATTTGCTGACCAAGATCAAGGACTGGGCCGCCATGCTGGAACAGAACAAATAAGCAGCCGATTTTTTCCTGTTTCCGCAATACGCACGCCGAACCTCACGCCCGGCAGACGCGAGGTTCGGCGTTTTTTTACCCACTTCCCATGGCGGGCAGGAAAACCGCAAGCATTGCTATTCCGGCGAAAAGATGCTATAATGAGTTGAATGAGCGCCTATCCAACCCATGCGCAAGGAAAAGGATGTTCACGATGCTGCTGATCCCGTTAGCCGTTCAGACAATAACGGACGATTCTGACCGAACCCTGATCGAATCACTATACAGACAACATTATCGCATGATGCGTGCAGCCGCGAGTCGGTACTGTCAAGAGCAGATGGACATTGACGACATCCTGTCCGACAGTCTGGTCGCGCTGATTCCAAAGATCACGCTGCTTCGCGGCATGGAGGGTCGCGCGCAGTCCGCCTACATCCTGACGACGGTGCGAAACACCGCCATCAGCTATTTGAGGCGGCGCAAACTGACAAGCAACCTGTTTCAGCATGACGGCGAGGAAGCGCTGATGCGGGTGGCCGACCGCGCCACGCCGGAGCAGCGAATCATTTTGGAAGACGAGCTGAACCGCGTGCTTCAAAGCATCCGCGCGCTTCCCGCCAAGGAACAGGCCGTGCTGCGCATGAAGTACGATATGAATCTGCGCAATGAAGAGATCGCCCACGCGCTCGGGCTATCGGAGGAGAGCATTCGGAAGTATCTGAGCCGCGGACGGAAGCGCATCAAGGAAGCAGTGCTGGCGAAGGAGGCCGCATCGCATGAGTGAAAACCGATTAAATCTGACGGAATTGCAGGACGAATATCTGGATACCCTGCTTCACCTGGCATATAAACACGAGGCAGCGATTGAGGCCCAGCCGACGCTGACGACTGAAGGCACGCCGTTGACACCGGAGGAAGAAGCGTCGCTGCAAAGCACGCTTGACGCCGCTTGGAAAAAGCTGGACGCGCAGCGGCGTCGGCAGCGGCGCGAGCGACTGCGCGCCGGATTTCGGCGCACCCTGCCCAAGGTGATGGAAGCCGCCGCGTGCGTGGTGCTGATCCTGGCGATTGCGGTGCCCATCGCCCTGGCGAACGTCACGTCCTTCCGGTCGCAGGTGATGCGGCTGCTCGTCGGCATCGACCAGGCGCGAGGCGTGGCGGACATCCGTTTGACCCCCAGCGACAAGCAATTTGACGTTCCGGCGGATTGGGCCGGTGAATACTACCCGTCCTACATTCCAGAGGGAATGCAGCTGACAGAGGTGGACTGCATTGGAAACTTCTGTACCACGGAATACTCAAACGAATCTGGTCAGCATCTCGCCTTTTATGAGTGCGCAAAGGACGCAACAGCGAGCATCGGCACAGAGTATGCAACGGCTTCTACCGAAATGATGAACGGGAAAGAGGTTTGGGTTGAAGAATCCAAAGAGCTGAACACCGTATACCTGACCTGGTCCATGGACGAATATTGTCTTTCCCTCCGCTCCGATGGGCTGAACCGAGAGGAAACGATGCGTGTCGCGGAAAGCGTCAAAAAAGTTACGCCATAATTCGACAAAATTTGTCCCGTTTTTCGCCTTCATGCGTCTATCTGATTGAGAATTTTTTCTGGGAGGTTCATGATGGTGAAAAGACAATTGATCGCGGCGCTGCTGAGCGTCATCCTGCTTGTTTCCGCACTTTCGCTGGGGTGTGCAGAAACCGAAACGAGCCTGTATTCTCTGGCGACCACCAATTTGATCACATCCATTTCCTTTTCGGATGGAAAGGCCGTGGCCGCCGCGAAGTGCATTGTCGCGCCGGGGCAGACCTCGCGCACCTCCGTCAGCCTGCAAAAGCTGTTCGGTGACCAATGGGTTACCATTGAGGTTGGCATGGGCCAGGGTCGCGCCACAACGTCCGTCACGCTGGAAAGCGGCGCTTCCTATCGCGCTTATGGGTACAGCACGGTATATGACGCGGATGGGAACAAGATCGACACCATCTATGGGTACAGCAACCCGAAAACCAATTAAGCATGGAAAGCTCAGTGCAATGTGGCGATCTCGCCGCGCTCCGGCAACAATACGAGGAGATAATGTTGTGCTGTGCCAGGTGCTATGCGGTCAACGCTCGTGACGCTGAGGAAATTGTTCATGGCTGCTGGCGCGCAATGTCCGCGCAGTGCCTTCAACTCCGTGACATGGACGCGCAAGCGCAGACAAACTGTTTGATGCGCACCGTCTACCATGAGGCGGTCGTTTTCTACCGCAGCAAGCGGCGAGCGCAGGGCGACCTGCGTTCGTCGGCGTTCGGCGCGCCCGAACGCTCCGACAATCCATTCAGGATCTCGCAGCAGCAGGCCGCCGCCATGCTGTTTCTGCTCCCCTATCGGGAGCGGCAGGTTGCCACGTTGAAAGTCGTCGGCTACGCCAATGTCGATGTGATGCGTGTGCTGAACATTGACGCGCTGCGCGTACAAAACTACTGGACGCGCGCGCAGCAGCATATGCAGGGATACCTCCGCGCATTGGGATGGTCAAACGCGCGTTGACGCAGTTTCCCTCCGCAAGCCCTAACGTGAAGCCGCCTTGTCCCAGCGCATAAAAAGCGCCGTATCTTCCGGGCTGAAAACAGCCTGGGGATACGGCGCTTTTGTCTGTGGCGGCCACAAAGCGCTTACGATGGCATTGCACCCGCTGTCCGCCGTTTCAGCAGCCAGAAATGGTTCTGATCGTCCGGCGAGAAGTCCACGTTGGCGCTCACCGTTCTTTTGATCCCATCGCTCATCGCCACGCCCAGCAGGGTATTGGCGAAAGCCATGTGCCGGGATTCGTCGCCGACCAGTTGAACATAGAAGGCGTATTCCACCCCTGCCGTCAGCGGTCTGCACGCTTGCAGGCATTCACTGACGTACTGCCAGCCGTGCCGCTCATAGACCGTCTCATAGTCCGGGTCGTTCAGGAAGCCGGGCGCTTCGCCCTCCTGCGCGTCAGACATCCGAAAACGGCTGTCGTCCCCTTCCTCGATCAGCGAATCGAAAAAGTCGCCCGCCTGCGCCATGATCGCCTCATAGGCAACCCCGTCGATGCCAAACTCCTCCGTGGGATCGTAGTCCCGCATCCTTTGAAGCACATATTCCTTGATTTCCTGCAATGTCTGTTGCATCTGGCACATTTCTTGCAGATATGACTGCTGAATCCGCTTGATTTCCAGCAATTTCGCCGTCTGTTCGGCGATTTTCGCCTCAAAGGCCGCGCAAATTGCCGCGTTATCCTGCCCAAGAAGCTTCTTGATTTCCCCGATGGTGAATCCCGCCTTTTGCAGGTTTTTGATCCTGACAAATTCCAGCGCCTGCTCCCTGTCATAGACGCGATACCCCGACCAGCGATCCACCTGAACCGGTTTCAGCAGATCGACACGGTCATAGTACCGCAGCGTTTGCGGGTTGCAGCCGCACAGGCGGGCAAAGTCCTTGATCGTCATATCCGCCGCCTCCTTTCCGAAACTGTTATATCATTGCAGTTCGCTGCAGAGTCAAGCCCCTGCGGCAACTTTTTTACGGAAAGGAGCCGCTCCGCTTACGGCCTCAAATGGCGCGGCTGCGTCACCCCGTTGACAATCGGCCCCGGCAGCCGCCCTGCCAGCGCGTCCAAAATTTGATGCGCGCAGGCCCGCGCCATCTCGTCGCGGGTTTGGGCGGTGTTCGTCCCAATGTGCGGCGTGAGCACCACCTGCTTCATCGCCAGCAGCCGCGCGGGAATCGCCGGTTCCTCCGGGAACACGTCCAATCCTGCGGCGGACAGATGGCCGGACGATAGCGCGTCCGCCAGCGCTTCGTGATCCACCACCGCGCCGCGAGATGTGTTGATCAGCACCGCGCCGGGCTTCATCTGTCCGATGGCTTCCCGCCCAATCAGCCCGCGGGTCTGTGCCGTCAGCGGGCAGTGCAGCGTCAGCACGTCCGATCGCGCCAGCAGCTCCGCCAGCCCGACCGGCTCCGCGACGGTGGGATCCGCGCCGTGTCGGCAATAGCCCAGCACCTCCATGCCGAAGCCGCGCGCCAGCGCCGCGACCCGGCTACCGATCCGCCCCATCCCCAGAACGCCCAATGTCTGTCCGCGCAGCGTACGCCCCATTTCAACGCCCAGGCCAAAAAGCCCGTCGGACGCTTCCCGGCGCAGGCGCAGGTTCAACTCCGCAATCCGGCGGCTGACGGCTAACATCAGGCCGACGGCCAGCTCCGCCGTCGCGTCGGCGGTCACATCCGGAATGTTCGTCACCGGCACACCGAGGCGCGCGGCCTCCGTCACGTCCACCGCGTCGTAGCCCGCGCCATAGTTGGCAATAACCCGCAAGCGCGTGCCCAGGCGGATCAGCTCGCCGTTGAGCCGCCCGCAGGCGACCACCGCGTCCGCCTCCGGCATACGCGCCGCCAGCTCTTCCCGGGTGAACGCGCGCAGCGGCTCCGGGATGATCAGCCGGTGCGACCCGAGCGCCGCAAAGCCCGCCGCGGGCACGCCATGGGTAACAAGAATGATCGCCATATGGTTCTCCCCCTTTTGTATGAAAAGCGCGCCGACGGCGCATCCTGTCCATGAGGTGACGTTGATGATGCAGGACCCGGCCTGGGAATCCCCTTACCGTCAGGAATATCCGCCCCTTCGCGGCTCGAAAACGGCGGACGTGGTCGTAATCGGCGGCGGTCTGACCGGCGTGAATTGCGCGGCCCTGCTCGCCGGGAGCGGCGCGAGGGTGATTCTGCTGGAGGCGCGCCGCCTGGGCCAGGGCGCGTCCGCCGCCTGCACCGGCAAGCTGACCTTCCAGCACCCGCAAAGCCTGACCCTGTGCGCGCGGGCCGTCAGCGAGGAGGCGGCGGCGGTTTACGCCCAGCTGCTGCGAGAGGCGGTCGACGGCGTGAAGCGGCTGATTGAACGCTTCGAGCTGCCCTGTGACCTGCGCGAGAACCGCCTGCTCGTCTACGCGGAGCAGGAGACGGACGCGCGCGCCGTGGACAGGCTGCACGCGCTGGAAGCGCGGCTTTCGCTGCCCGTGTCCCTGTCGCCGGGCGCGGAGGGGCTGCCCTTTCCGGCAGCGCGCTCGGCGGCGCTGTTCGGTCAGGCGCTGCTCTCGCCGCTGCGCTATCTGCTAACGCTGGCGGAAGCCGCCGTGGAAATGGGCTGCGAGGTGTACGAAACGACCGCCGTTCGAGCAATCGACGGCGGTCAGGTGTTCACCGCAGGCGGCATGATTCAGGCCGACGCCATCATCCTGGCGACCGGCTCCCCCGCCGGCTGCAAGTCGCTGCCGATACTCGCCTCGCTGGAAATGCGTACCTGCGCCGCCCGCGTGGTACACGGCCCGACAGCCATCGAAAACAGTTACTTATCCATCCGGGAGGACGGCGTCATGCTCCGGCCTGTTCCCGGCGGAATGCTGCTCAGCTATGACCTGGCCCGCACGGGCACGCCGCATACGGCGCGCCTTGCGCAGCTTGACCGCGTGCAATCGCGCCTGCTGCCCGATATGACGGAGGCGGAAACGATCATCCGGCAGGATTTTTTCCCGGTGGACGGTCTGCCGCTCATCGGCGCGCTGAAGCCGGAGAACGGCCGCGTGCTGATCGCCACCGGCTACGGCGGCTGGGGGTTAACCAATTCCTTCCTCGCCGCCCGGCTGCTGACCCGGCAGATTCTCGGCTCGCCTATGCCGGAAGCGCGCTTTTTCCGCCCTTTCCGGCGCTATCCGGGCCATGCGCTCCACCTGATGCAGGGCGGGCTGCCGATCGCGGGAGCATACGCCGCCGGACTGCTGCGTCCGGGCGCGCCCGTATGCCCGCATATGGGCGGTCGACTGCGCTATTCCGAGGAAACCGGACGCTGGGAGTGCCCCTGCCACGGCTCCGCCTTTACCGTCATGGGCGAGGTGCTGGACGCGCCCGCCCTCCGTCCGGCGGACGCGAAGCCGTCGCACCGGTAATCCTTTGCGTTTCAAGCGTCGCCGTGCACCGTCTCCGGCTCCTCAAAGTCCGGGTCGGCGGGCGGCATCTGCTCGCAGACCATCAGCAGCGCGTCCTCGCGATTGTCCTCATAATAGCGTTTGCGCCAGCCCACGCCCAAGAAGCCCAGCGACCGGTACAGCCGCTGCGCCCGCTCGTTGGAGCGGCGCACCTCCAGCGTCGCGTAGGCCGCGCCCAGGTTCGACAAATATTCCATCAGCGCGGCGGTCAGCTGTCGACCATAGCCCTGGCCGCGCTCCTTTTCCGCAATGGCGATGTTGGTGATGTGGCTCTCGTCGAGAATGACCCACGCGCCGGCGTAGCCGATCACCTCGCCGCCCTTCACCGCCACCAGATAGCGCGCCGCCACGTTCCGCGTCAGCTCCTGGTAAAAGGAATCCCGGCTCCAGGGCGTGGGGAAGGTGGCCGCCTCGATCGCCGCCACGGCGGTCAGATCATCAAGGGTCATCCGGCGAATTTCGCAGTCATTCGGCATGGGCGGCCTCCACCAGCTTCTTGTTGCGCTCGGCGTTGGGCGCGCGCAAATAAAGCGGCATCAGCGCGCGGTAGTCCAGCGTTTCCTCGGCCATCTCCGCCAGATACGCCGCGGCGGCAGGGCGCAGATAAGCCAGATGCGCGGGCGCGAACACCGCCTTGTCTCCCAGCAGCGCCGTGAGGCACTCCCGCTGGACGGGCATCCCATCCCCCAGGAAAAGGAACCGGTCGCCCATCTCACGCAGTCGCTCGGCGTATTCCTCAATTTTCAGCGGCGTATCCGCCATCAGACGCTCCGGACGACCCGTGCCCGGCCGGAATGCCGCGCCGTACACCTGCCCCGCCCGCGCGTCCTGTATCGGGCAGACCACGCCGTCAAACGCCCCCGCGCCCGCGGCCATCGCCTCCAGCGCGTCCACGGCCACGCAGGGCTTGTCCGCCCCATGCGCCAGCCCTTTCGCGGTACTGACGCCAATCCGCACGCCCGTGAACGAACCGGGCCCTGTCACCACCGCGATGCGATCCATGTCCTTGAGCGCCAGCTCCGTGGCCTGAAACGCCGCCTCCACCATCGGCAGCAGGTTGACCGAATGAGTCAGCTTGTTCTGCACGGCGCACTCGTATCGAACGGCGCCGTCCGCCACAATCGCCACGCCGCAGACCGGGCCGGAAGTGTCAATGGTCAGGATCTTCATGCCTTCTCATCCTCCAGATTCACCGCGCGAAAGCCGCCGCAAGGCGCCATCGTGATTTCCCGCGTGTCGCCCTCGCCGGGCGTGAGCGTGATGGTCAGGTTCGTTTCCGGGATGGCCTCCGGGCATTGGGTGGGCCACTCCACCACCGCCACCCCGTCGCCGCCCAGGTACTCGTCCATCCCCATTTCGTACAGCTCCTCGGCGCTGCTGAGCCGGTACCAGTCAAAATGATACAGCGGCATTTTGCCCTCGTCGTATACGTTGAGGATGGTAAAGCTCGGGCTGGCTATCGGCCCCGTCACGCCCAGCCCGCGGGCAATGCCCCGCGTCAGCTCGCTTTTGCCCGCGCCCAGATCGCCATACAAAAGGAGCACATCCCCCGGCCGAAGCAGGCGCGCCAAGCGCCGACCGAGGTCGCGCGTTTCCGCCGGGGAATGTGTTCTGATCATGATTTATGCCTCCTTGCGCCCGACCTCCCGGTTCACGTGAAGCAACGGCGAGAGGTGCTTGTACATCACAAAGGTCAGCGCGCTGAGCACCGCGCCCTTGAGCAGGTTAAACGGCGCCGTCACACACAGCAGCAGCTTCCATTCCGTGTCCACGAAGGGCACCGCCTTGGCAGCCATGCTGATCACGGCCTCCATGGGCATTCCGAACGCCGTCATATAGAACGGCAGCATGATCTTCCAGTTGACCACAACCGCTACCGCGATCATCGTGACCGTACCGACCAGCATACCGACCAGCGCGGTTTTACGGGTCTTGCACCGCTGATAGATCAGCTCCGCCGGGAGCATCAGCGCCGCGCCCATGATGAAGTCCGCCAGCTCGCCTACGCCGCCGGAGCTGGAATGCAAAAGCCCCAGCAGGCTCTTCACGCCCAGGATCATCAATCCCGGCACCGGCCCCATGGAGAACGCGCCCAGCATCACCGGCAGGTTGCTCAAGTCGAGCTTGTAGAAGGCAACGACGGGGATTTCGATCATGAACAGCACGGCGGAGATCGCCGCCAGGACGGCGATGCGGGTCAGGTACTGCACGGACATGGGTTTTTTCATGGCAAAAGCCTCCTTCAAAATACGCGCCGCCCCTGAAGCAACTCGCTTTTCAGGGGCGGAAACAGACAGACGTATTTCCGGCGCTCTTCTCTCATCCTGACTTTTACAGTAGGCTCCGGAATCTCACCGAATCGGCCGGTTCGGATATCGAACCGGTTCGCGGGCTATACCGCCAGTAGGGAATTTCACCCTGCCCCGAAGAAGCTCCAAGTGGCTTTATGCGCTTGTTCGGCGTTATCATAGCACAATTTTCCCCGCCTGTCAACGCCGCGACGGATACAAAAAAGCCGTCGGCGCTTCCCGTTTTGTGGAAAGACGCCGACGGTAGAATTTTTGGGCTTACTCGCAGCGCAGCACCGACGCACCGACGGGGCGGATGTCCAGCACATGGCAGCTGTGCTCGCCAAAGACGCCTTCCATCGCGTCCACAAAGTGGGCAAGCTCCTTTTGCGGGACGAAGTTCAGCGTCGTCCCCGCGAAGCCGCCGCCATGGATGCGCCACGCGCCCTTGCCAGCCAGCAGCCGCTCCGCCATGCAGAGGGCGATGGACAGGCTCTGATCCGCCGGAGTGGCATACACGTTTTGCAGGTACATGAAGCTCGAGCGCCCGCTGGCGGTAATTTCCCGGAAGAACGCGTCCAGGTCGCCCTTTTCCAGCGCCTCGGTTTCCCGCACGACCCTCGCGTTTTCCGCAAAGAAGTGCATCGCCCGCAGAATGGCCCGGTCGGGCACCTTGCCGTACAGCGCCGGAAGCGCCTGCGTGAACTCCTCCGGACGGACGCGACGCAGGTACTCCTCGCCGAAATGCGCCGCCACCTGCTTCATCTCCGCCGGAATCGCAGCGTAAGCGTCGGTCAGGTCGGCATGGCTGCCGCCGGTCGCGACCACCACCAGCGCGTAACCGTGCTGCGCGAAGTCGAAGCTCATCGGACGCACGTCCGGATCGTCGTGCTTGAAGTCCACCGCCACCAGGCCGCCCACCGCGCTCGCCATCTGGTCGAGCAGGCCGCTCGGCTTGCCAAAGTACACATTCTCCGCAAACTGGCCGATCTTGGCCTGCTCTGTGCCGGGCATGGCAAAGCCATTGTAGAGCGCGTCAAAGATCGCGCAGGTCATCACCTCGAACGCCGCCGAGGAGGACAGGCCGCTGCCGGACGCTACCGTCGAGGTGACAGCCGCGTCAAAGCCGCCAATTTTGAGGCCCTTCTCCTGCATCTTCGCAGCCACGCCCCGCACGAGCGCCGCGGTCGTCCCCTGCTCCTCCGGACGCGCGGTCAGGTCGGACAGATCGACGGTGATCGGCGCATAGCCCTCGCTGTGAACGTTCACCAGCAGGTCGTTTCGGGCGGACACCGCGGACAGCGTGTCCAGGTTCACCGACGCCGCCAGCACCTTGCCGCGGTTGTGGTCGGTGTGGTTGCCGCCGATCTCCGTGCGGCCCGGCGCGCTGATCAGCAGCACCTCGCCCTGCGCGTCAAAGGCCTCCTCGTGCCGCTTGAGGACGCTGGTGTAACGCGCCGTCTGCTCCACCAGCATCCCGTCCCGGTTGCCGTACAGGTGGGTCAGCTGCTCCATGACCGTGGGCGTTTTGAGATTGCGAATCATTTTTGCATACTGGTTCATGCCTGCTCGCCATCCTTTTGTTGATTGATTTTCAGCGGTCACTCCGCCGCGGCCTCGGCCAGAATTTCGACAAGCTCCGCAAGGCCCTTGTCGTCGAGGGTGCGGCAGAAGTCCGCCCAGCTTTCGTCGCTCAGCGGCACGTCGCCGGTGACAAACCAGGTCATCTGCTGATCGGCATACAGGCCGATATCCGCCTGCAGCTCGTTCAGGCGCGCTGCCTTTTCCGGTGCGAGATACACCAGCGGATAAGGCATCCGGCTCACCGCCTTGAGCGCCGACAGCTGCGTCACCGTCCGCCGGGTCTGCTCGTCGTCATAGGTTTCCTGGAATTCCACGGTGGACAGCATCGGCGCTGCGCCGCCCTCCGCGATGGTCGCGTCGGCCAGCACCACGGAGGCGACAGTCTGCGTATCGTCGATCCAGGCCCAGGTGCCATCCTCGTTCCAAACATACTCGACGTCTTCCGCGCCCGCCTGGGCCAGGAAGCAACCCTCCGGCGTGTAGAGGTAGTCCACCCAACGGAGAAGCTCCGCCGGATCCTCGCAGGCGGAGGTAATGGCAAACGCGCCGCGCACCAGATCGCCGGTCAGATCGCGATAAACCTGCTTTCCGTCGCAGCGCAGCGGCATCAGCAGCTCGTACTCATCTATCGCCTCGGTTGGCAGCAGCGTCAGCGGCGACGTGCCCAGCATCAGGCCATAGGTCATGACCGCGTCGCTGTCGGTCACGCGGCGCATCGAATCGGAGGAGCTGAAGCCGTTGCGGTCGATCAGACGCTCCTCCCACAACGTATGGAGCCAGGTCAGGAACGCCCGGTTTTCCTCCGTCTGCAACACTGAGGAAACCGTTCCGTCCTCCGCCATGACGACGTTGTAATCGTTGGCAATCAGTCCAAAGGCGTGGGCGAGGAATTTCAAATCCCAAATGCTGGTGAAGGTCAGCGGCACCTCGTCCGCCTTGCCGTTGCGGTTCGGATCACCGGCTTTGAAGGCGCGCAGCACCTCGGTCAGCTCCTCCGCCGTCGTAGGCACGGCCAGACCAAGTGCGTCCAGCCAGGTGCGGTTGATCCACATCGCGTTGTTGTTTTGCAGCTCATTGATCGTCGGCAGCGCGACAATCGCGCCGTCCGGCAGCGTGATCGCCCGCTTCCAGTCCGGGTGACTTTCCAGCAGCGCCCACAGGTTCGGCGCGTTCTCCTCCAGATAGGGCGACAAGTCAATCAGCAGCCCGTCCGCATAGTAGCGCTGGGTTTCCGCCGGGGTCAATTCCGCCTTGAAGAGCACGTCGGGCTTGTCCTCCCCGCTCAAAAGCGCGGGTTTTTCCGTCATCCACGCGGTATAATCCGCGTATTGATGAAATGTAAAACGCACGCCCGTGCGCTCCTCCATCCGCTGGAAGAACAGGTTCGTGTCCCATTGGCGGCTTGTGCCGTCCCCGTCGTAACCGGCCATTGTATAAGCGCCTTCCGCCAGCGCGGCGCAACTCGATAACATCATCAGCACCGCCAGCATCCAGGCAAGGGCCTTTTTCATCGGTCATCCCTCCTTGTCAATTTGCTTGGCTTTTATTTGTCTATTATAGACTATTTTTTTACGTTTGACCAGCCCTTTTCTACGGAAAAGAAAAAAAGCTGCCACAAACTACCACGGTGCAAAGCGCCGTGGCCTGGCAAGACTGGCTTTACAGGAGGGATTGAGCATGGGCAGGAAAAAACGCGCGCTTCGTCTGAGCGCGGCGGTGCTGGCCGCGGTGGCCTTTTTAGCGCTGCTTGGCTGGGGGTACGTTTATTTTGGCGTCGCCTCGTGGCAGCGCCTGGACGTGGACCGCCTCACCAACCTGGCGCAGACCGGCGCGATTTACGACCGGAACGGCGAATATGTTACCACGCTGGTTGGCAAGGAAAACCGCAAGCTGGTGACGCTCGAGAGCCTGCCCGATCATGTGGTGGACGCCTTTCTGGCCGCAGAGGATCTGCGGTTTTACAAGCATCCGGGCTTCGACCTGACGCGCATCCTGGGCGCGGTGGTCAGCAACCTGCGCACGGGCGACTTCGGCCAGGGCGCGAGTACGATCACCCAGCAGTTAGTGAAGCTCTCCCACCTGTCCAGCCAAAAAACGATCGCCCGGAAGCTCGAAGAGGTCTACCTTGCGTTGCAACTGGAAAGCCGGTTTGAAAAAGACGAAATCCTCGAGATGTACCTGAACTTCATCTACTTCGGTCAGGGCGCTTACGGCGTGCAGGCCGCGGCGGAGGTGACCTTCGGCGTGGACGCGGCAGAGCTTTCCCCTGCCCAGGCCGCGTCGCTTGCCGCGGCGATCAAGGCCCCGGCGGCGTTCGGCATCCAGTCCAGCCCGGAAAACAACCGGGAGCGCCGGGGATATATCCTCGCCGTGATGCGGGACGAGGGAATGCTCACCGGCGAGCAGTACGACGAGGCCATCGCGGAAGATCTTGCGCCGCTTGCAGGCGCCGCGGTGCAGACGGCCTACGGCTGGTTCGTGGACGCGGTGCTCGACGAGGCCGAGCTGCAATTGGACGTATCCGCCGAGACGCTTCTTGCCGGCGGCTACCGCATCGAGACGACGCTCGATCCCACCATGCAATCCACCCTGGACGCGCAGTTCTTGAAGGACGTGTTCCCTGCCGCCGCCAAGGACGGCACGCCCGTCCAGTCCGCCGCCGCCTGCGTGGATACCGCCAACGGCGCGGTGCGGGCCATTGTCGGCGGGCGGACGTATCAAACGCGCCGGGGCCTCAACCGCGCCACTCAGCTCCGCCGCCAGCCCGGCTCCGCCCTCAAGCCGCTGGCCGTGTACGCCCCGGCGATTGAGTATGCCGGGTGGACCTGCGCCAACGTCATTCTGGACGAGCCGACCAACTTCAACGGCTACCGGCCTCGCAACGCGGGGAACGCTTATTACGGCAACGTCACCGTCCGAACGGCGCTCAAAAACAGCCTGAACATCCCGGCGGTGAAGGTACTGGAGGCCATCGGCGTGGGCAACGGACGAAAGTATCTGGAAAGCGTCGGCATTCCGCTGGACGACCGGGACTGGAACCTCTCGCTGGCGCTGGGCAGCATGACCTACGGCGCGTCGCCGGTGCAGATGGCCGCCGCCTACGTTCCCTTCGCCAACGGCGGCACCTTCTACGCGCCCTACTTCATCGAGCGCATCCTCGACCGGAACGGCGTGGTCGTCTACCGTCACGAGGACGGCGGACGGCGGGTGCTGTCCGCCCAGTCCGCGTATTTGATGACCAGCCTGATGAAAACCGTCGTCGCCTCCGGCACCGGCACCCGGCTGAGCACGGCGGGCACGCCGATCGCGGGTAAAACGGGCACCGTCAACATGACGGGCGGCGGCAACCGGGACGCCTGGATCGCCGCCTACACGCCGGAGATCGCCGCCGCCGTCTGGATGGGCTACGACCAGCCGGACAATGCGCATCGCCTGCCCAATCGCGTCAACGGCGGCACGAACCCCGCCAGCCTTGCCCGCAACTTTTTCAAGGACTACTACGCCGACCGCAAAAAGCCGGACTTTGTGCGTCCCGAGGGCATCGTTTCCGTCGAGATTGACAAGCGGGCCATTGATTGGAAGGGCGAGCCGATGCTGGCCACCGCCCTGACTCCCAAGGCGTACCGGGTCAGCGAGCTCTTCGCCGCCGGCAACCAGCCCACCAAAAAGAGCGACGTATGGGCCGCGCCCAGCTCGGCGAAGTCCTTCTACGTCACCCACAACGACGCGGGCCAGCCGCTGCTGGTCATCGAGCCGTCGGATACCGCGCTCTACCGCGTGCAGCGCGACGCGGTCGGCGAGAGCTTCATCCTCACCGAGCTGCGCGGAGACGCCGGGCAGACGCTCTATTTCACCGACGAAAAGGCGCGTCCCGGTATCACCTACACCTATCGCGTCATCCCCGTCCACGCGGAGCTGCTGGAAAACGGCATTCTGTTGGAGGGAATGCAGAGCGTCCAGGTCGCGCGGGTCGAGACAAAGACGCCTTCTCTGGGCGGCTGGCTGAAGAACCTGTTTGGTCAGGACGCGGCGGACGATCCGTCCGACCGCCCCGCGTCGCTGTTCAGCCCGTAACCCTTCCCGGGAATTGGCAGCCTCAAATCCGTTGCGCCCAAAGGCAGGATGCGGTATAATGGGGACAGTCAATCCAGGGAAGAGGGGCGTGAACGAATGGATACGAGTACAGAGATTCGACTGGGCGACGTGGTGCAGACCCGCAAGGCGCACCCCTGCGGCTCCAGCGAGTGGACGGTGATTCGCACCGGCGCGGACATCAAGATTCGCTGCTCGGGCTGCGGACGAATCGTCATGATGGATCGGGAGACCTTCTTAAAGCGGCGCAAGCGGGTCATTGCCCAGGGGCCTGACCCGCAGGAGAGCATCCAGTGCTGAGTCGGCCCGTTCAGCCGTCCGCCGAAAAGCGTCGCCGTCCGGGCCGCCTTCTGCGCGGGGTGCTCCTGGCCATTCTGGCCGGACTGATGATCCGCACAGTCATTTTGATGCCGGTGCGGGTGAGCGGCAGCAGCATGAACCCCACGCTGCGCTCCGGCGAGGTGATGCTCGTCACCCACTTTGGCTGCCTGTTCGGCGCGCCCGGGCGGCAGGACGTGGTCGTCTGCTACTACCCGAACCGGTATGTGTTTCAGGAGCAGCGGCTCCTCCGGCAGTATTTTGTCAAACGGCTGATCGGTCTGCCCGGGGACACTGTCGAAATCGTCCGCGGCCAGGTGTATATCAACGGCAGCCCGCTGGACGAGCCGTACCTCGACCCCGCCTTCAACAAGAGCGCCGCGTCCATGGCCGCCGTCACTCTGGGCGAGGACGAGTATTTCGTTCTGGGCGACAATCGTGACAATTCCAACGATAGCCGCAGCATCGGGCCGATCCCCGGCGAAATGCTGGTCGGCCGCGTTCAGAGCGTTTTCTGGCCCTTCGCGCGCAGACGGCTGCTCAGGTAGTCTCATAGCGCAGCGACACCACCGCGTAACCGGTGTTATCCTCGCTCATATCGTCGATGACGCCATCGGTCGGCAACAAAAAGTCGGCGGACTGCGCGCCCGCCTGGACGCAGACCGCGCTGGCAACCGGCCTGCCGTCCGCGCTGTACAGCGTCAGCGCGCCGCACTCGTGAAGGAGCGCCAAATACTCCTCCAGCGACGCGCTCAGCGCGCGCATCAGCGCGGCGTGAGCCTTCCCCACATACCGGAAGTGATACGCCGCGCATTGCTCCGCCACATTCGGGCGGTGAATCAGCCCCCAACGCCAGCTGTTTTCCAGGAGCCACGCGCCCGCCCGACTGCCGGACAGCGGCCCTTCCTCCGGCATCCCGCCCGAAAGCGGACACACGCGGATGTCAACCGCCCACGCCGTTTGATGCTCCGAGCAGCCCGGCGCGGGCACGGTGCGCTCCACCTCGGCCAGCGCGTCCGCCAGTGTCATCCGCCTGGCTAACAGCGCAAAGGTATCCGTCTGCTCGGTGAGCTGCTGATCTTTCGAGCGCGACCCGGCGAACACCGTCAGGCCGACAATCCCCTTGCTGCGGGCCGTAACGCAAAGCTCCTCCAGCGCATCGAGCGTATCCTCGCCGGACACGGCGCGCAGATCCCGGCAGGCCACCCGACCACCGGTCTGGTTCAGCACGCCGTAGGTGACGGGCGCGGCGGCGGTATCCGGCAGCGGATGCGCCGCGTCCACCAGCATCATTTTGCCCCGGGCAAGGCGCTCGGTGGGAAGGGCGACCTGGTAGCACGCGCCCTCCGGTAATCCGGCGCGCACGCCTTCCGGCAGCGCCTTTTTCGCAGCCGCGGGCGGTGCGGTCGGCGCGGCGGGCGCGGCCGCGGGCACCGTCGACGCGCGCTCCCCGGGCAGCGTCGCCAGCATGAGCAGCGTGCCCAGCGCCGCCGACAGCGCGACAATCCCCACGCGCATGAGCCGGACACGAACCGGCTCCGGCGCGGCGTCCGTCCGCCAATCCTGCGTATACGCCATGATCGACCACCTCCCTGATGTGTATGGAAACAGCGTGCCCCGCTTTGGGGCACAGTATGCGCTCACTTTGCCATCGACAGGGAAATTTTACAGCCGCATGGCCGTGTTTCCGCGCCCGCTTCCTTGCGCAAGGCGGCGGGATATGTTATAATGAAACGGATGAATGGATTCGTATCCGGCGCGGCCGCCGGGATGATGAACCAACGAAAAGGCTGGTGACGCTTATGCGAAAAGTTGCTCTGCTCTTTGTGATGGCGATTTGTCTGCTGCTCTCCGTCCCCGCGCTGGCGCAGACGGAAACCTTCGACGTCATCGCCGCCTCATGCGAGATTCCGGACAGCTACATTCTGCTCACGCCGGACAATCTCCCCGCCCATCCGGAATGGGTGGCGAACCGCGGCGAAACGGTCGAGGCGTTGCAGGCGGACTGGGCCGCGCGCGGCGTGCTGCTCCAGGCCTGGACGCAGGAGGGCGACGTGTGCATCGAAATCAGCGCCGTCCAGGATGAGGACGCGCAGGCGCTGTTTGATATTGACCAGCAGACGGCCAAGACCCGTTCCACCTACCGCTCCGGTTATCTGAAAAAAGGCAAGTACGTTACGGACGGCTACACCTGGCAGTCCGCCGAATGGAAAAAAACGTCGAACGCCGGGCGGTTCCTGATGCTCAAGTACAAGCGCACATCAAATGGCGAAACATATCGCGGCTACGCCCGGCGCACCATCCGCAACGGCTACACCATCACCATTGATTATCAGGTGCACGGTCGCAGCCTGAAGAATGCGGACAGCAAGGCGCTGTCCGGCATCATGACGAGCTGGGCCTTTTCCACGGTGAAGTCCATCCCCGCCGAATCGACCATGAAGGCCGTGTTCACCAGCGAGCCGCCCACGGAAACGTCCACCGGCAAGTTCTCCGTGGAGGGCACCTGCGACCCCGGGATGCACCTGATCGGCGTCGTGATGCGCATGACCTCGCCGGACCCGATCCGCTACGAAGCCACCGCCAGCAAGACCGGCAAGTTTTCCATCGACGTGGAACTGCCCAGCGAGGGCGTATGGCTGATGACGCTCACCATCGAGAACGGCGAAACGGTCACGGAGGAAATCGCTTTCCAGACCACGACGTACAAAAAATCGCTGCTGACGATCAACTTTGACGCGGACGTTCCGGTTCGCCTCTATGAGAACGGCGTCACCAGCGAGGCCGCGCAGAAGCTGACCGGCGACACGCTGGTCATCAGCGGCAAGACGCTGAAGAACACGACCGTTCAGTGCCTGGTGAACGATCAGCACTACACCAAAAAAACGAACGGAACGGGCGCGTTTAGCTTCAAAATCCCCACCACAGAGCAGGGCGACTACGACATCACCCTTGTATTTGAAAAGAAAAACTACTCCACCCGCCGCTTTACCGCCATTGCAAGCCGGGAGCTGACGGAGGAGGATGTTCGCCGCCGCGCGAAGGAAGAAGCCGTCAAGCCCGCCTACTCCACGCTGACCAAGAAGCTCGCCGGTTACACGGGCCGCACGATGGGATACGATCTCTACATCACGAATATCGAGCAGGACGGCGACGAGTGGGTCATCTTTGCGGCGATGCGCTCCACCAAAACGGGCTACAAGGACGTGGTGGTCGTCACGACAAAGGCGGAGCCGAACCTCTCGCTGGACAGCAAGCACAAAATGTACGGCATCTGCACCGGCAGCTATCAGGTGCTCTCCGAGGAAAACGGCGACAGGAGCTATCCCTGCTTTGAGCTTTTGTTCTGGGAATAAGCGCACGAAGCCGACTGTCTGCGTAGGCAGTCGGCTTTGCTTTGCTTGCGATGACCGGGAACATCGACAGCCTCCGTGGCTTTGGGAAAACAGCGCTTTCCTGTGTCCCCTCCCCTTCCGCGCTCCCTGCCAAACAGCGGCGTAGGGCGGCTCAATGCCTCCGTCAGCGTCCACCCAAGCGCGAGGTTCTATGGGCGCTCCGCTATTCCACAGCGGTAAAATAGGTCTTGCAAATTATCAAGGTATATGATAAAATATGATTGTTGTCTCAGTTGACTTTGCCGTCAGCGGAGACGGCAAAACAGGCGAAAAATGCTTGAAATGAACCGTGCTTGCGCGCGTTCTGCGATGGCCACTCGTTTCAAGTTGCGCCGGCCCTTCCTCTCTCCGATTTCCAAAGGGCGATCGGGAGAAATCTTTGTGGAGACGTATCGAAGCGGTCGTAACGGGGCGCACTCGAAATCGTGAATCCCTCGCGGAACACGGTCGCGGGAAAATTCTGACGCCGCAAGGCTTTGCGGGCAGCAAAGGCTCGAATTGAATAACCTGTTCTCTCCTGTTGTTCTCTCCGATTTCCCGGAGAGTGCAGCAGAGGATATATACGGAGAGGTATCGAAGTGGTCATAACGGGGCTGACTCGAAATCAGTTTGCGGGCAACCGCACATGGGTTCGAATCCCATCCTCTCCGCCACATTTGGCCAGGCAACAACTGTTGCTTGGCTTTTTTCATTCCGGGCTCGAATCCTCCGGGGATGTGAAGCCCAGACCGCGCAGCATGGCATCCGCCGTGCTGCTTTTGCTTTGCGCATCCAGATGCGCGTAGATGTTCGCCGTCGTGCTGAAATCGCTGTGCCCCAGCCACTCCTGAATCTGCTTGAGCGGCACGTGATTTGCCAGCAGGAGGCTGGCACTGCTGTGCCGCAGGTCGTGGAAGCGGATGCGGCGCAGACCGTTTTTCTCCAGCACCTGTTCAAAGTGGCTGGACAGGTACTCCGGGCGGATGCGCGCACCCACCTCATTGATGCAGATATAGCCTTCATAGCCGCGGATGTAGGAATCCCCGCACAGCCTCCGGTTCTCCGCCTGCTCCGCCCTCAGCTGGAGCAGCAGCTCCCGGATGGGCGGCGTCAGCGGCAGCGTGCGTCGGCTGGACTTGGTCTTGGTCGTGTCCCGCGCGACGATGGTATAGCGCCCGTCCACGTTGCAACCGGTCACCGTGTGCTGAATCGTAATCGTCCCGCTGTCAAAGTCGATGGCATCCCACTTGAGGCCGAGTACCTCGCTGCGGCGCAAGCCGTAGAAGGCAGCCAGCTTCACCGGTGCCTCGATCAGCAGCCCGCTCACGCAGTCAAACAGATGGTTCATCTCGTCCTTTTCGTAGAAGCCAGGCTGGAAGCCGTTCTTCCGGGGCCTGTCCACCTTGTCCGCGGGGTTCACGTCGATCAGGTCGGTCTTGACCGCGTATTTGAGTGCCCGGTGGATGACGGCGTGGTAGTGGATCACGGTGTTCGGCTTCACCCGCTTCATCTGCGCGGAGTAGAAATCCTGGATGTGCCGGGCTGTCAGCCCCTTCAGCGTCACACCCTTCTCCCGGAACCACGGCAGAAGGGGATATCTCAGCATCCCCTCGTAGGAGCTGTACGTCGTGATGGCGATGGTGCCCTTTGCGATCTGCAGCCACCGTTCGAGATAGTCCGCAAACAGCTCGTCCGGCGCTGCGGAGGATGCGTCCTCCTCCGGAATCTCGAAGGCCTTGCGCTGCTCTGTCAGGAACGCTTCGGCCTTCTTTTTGTTTCCCCTCACGGGATACCCCGTGGGAATCCACTTGGTTTTGCGCTTGTTGCTTGAATCCTTGTAGCTGAGAACGGCATAAAAGTAGCCGTTCTTCTCCTGCAGGTGTCCTGCGACCATGCTTCCTCCTTCCCGCTCCGCAGGAAACGCACCCGCCGTTGGCCTGCCAAAAGGATAGCACGTTTGGAGGGTGTGCGCAAGGGGAAATGTGGGCGGAATGATAAAGAAGAAGTGCTTCGGCCAAAATACGATCGCATCGTAAATCAGCCGAAGCATGACTCGTTCCAAGAGTGCTTATCCTCTTTTGGGATAGTAATTAGCACCGTGAGTGTTAGGATATTCGCAATAGAAATGACAATAACAAACGACATGATGTTTGAATATCTGTAAGCAAGATTTGTTTGAACTGCAACAGCAGATGAATGCTTTACAGCGCTCTTTTCACTGATTCACAGCAGTGTTCAGAACTATCTCTTTACGTGATATCGACTATAGATATGCTTTCCGTATCGATGACCTGTTCTATCAAGATACGAGTGATACAGGCTTTCAATGTCAAGGGCATCATGTATCCTATCCTTTGGAATACTCGGATCTTGCAT
>CAZRLM010000022.1:0-24882 GCA_964600835.1 uncultured Oscillospiraceae bacterium | reverse complement strand
GCTGATACACACCGGGCATCGCTTCCTGAAGGGTCGCGATGGGCTGGGGCGTCCGGATACCGGCCACCACATCCTCGCCCTGAGCGTTCAGCAGATACTCGCCGTAGAGCTTCTTCTCGCCCGTGGAGGGGTTGCGGGTGAAGGCAACGCCCGTGCCGGAGGTCTCGCCCTTATTGCCGAACACCATGGACTGCACGTTCACGGCGGTGCCCCAATCGCCGGGGATATCGTTCATGCGGCGATAGTAGATCGCGCGCGGATTGTCCCAAGAACGGAACACGGCCTTGACGGCCTCCATCAGCTGCACCTTGGGATCCTGCGGGAAATCAACGCCCATATGGTTCTTGTAGATTTCCTTAAAGCGGACGACGACCTGCTTGAGATCCTCGGCATCCAGGTCGCGGTCGAACTTGACGCCTTTCTTCTCCTTGAACTCGTCCACAACGGCCTCGAACTCGCTCTTCGGGATTTCCATGACCACATCGGAGAACATGGCGATGAAGCGACGATACGCGTCATAGGCGAAGTGCTCGTTGTTGGTCTTCTTCGCCAGGCCCTTGACGGACACGTCGGTCAGGCCCAGGTTCAGGATAGTATCCATCATGCCGGGCATGGAAGCGCGCGCACCGGAGCGAACGGACACCAGGAAGGGGTTCTCGTCGTCGCCGAACTTCTTGCCGGCCACCTTCTCGGTCTCAGCCAGCGCGGCGTAGATCTGCTCAACGATGTCATCGCCGATGACCTTGCCGTCGGTATAGTAGCGGGTGCAGGCCTCCGTCGTGACGGTGAAGCCCTGCGGCACCGGCATCCCCAGGTTGGTCATTTCCGCCAGGTTCGCGCCCTTGCCGCCCAGCAGCTCGCGCATATTGGCGTTGCCTTCCTTGAAGAGGTACACATACTTCTTCTCCATTGGAAACTCCTCCTCGTTGGTTATTGCGGGGGATTTCTGCCCCCGCACGGACACGCCTGACACGACAAACAAGCCTGTCAGGCAATTGCCTTCGTAGTTCCCTTCCATCATACCATCATTTTCCCCATTTGGCAAGGTGCTATCCCGCCGCGCGACGACTTTTTCGCGAAATTTTGTCGGTGAAAACGCTTTCACGGCCCCCGGCCATACAAAAACCCCGGCCATACAAAAACCCCGGCCATACAAAAACCCCGGCCATACAAAAATCCCGGCCATACAAAAACCCCGGCCATATCCTGACCGGGGAAAGGGTTACTCCTTTGCCTTCGCTTCCGCCGTCTGCACGGTGGACTCGTTCTCCTTCATCGGATCGCCCTGCTTCGCCGCTTCACGGGCAGCCTTCGCCGCCAGCGCCGCCTGAATCTTCGCTTCCATTTCGGGCGTGCGGGCCGGCTTGGTTTCCGGCTTGGCCACCAGCACCTGCTCGGGCGTAGTGCCGACCTTCGCGTTCCGGTCGCGGGTATGCTCGCGAACCTTCAGGGTGATGCAGTGCTTCGGGCACTTCTCGGCGCACGCGCCGCAGCCGGTGCAGGCCTCGGTCACCTCATGGGGCAGCTTGCGCTCGCCGTTGATCGCCTCAAACTGGCACTGGCGCTTGCACATTCCGCAGCCAATGCACTCGTCCTTGTTGATCTCCGCGATCTTCCGCTGATCCCAGTCGGCCCAGATCGCGCCGGTGGGGCACGCTTCGGCGCACATCATGCAGCCGCGGCACTTGTCCATGTCGATCACCGGCAGATGGTTCTTCATCTCAATCGCACCGAACTTGCAGGCCAGCAGGCAGCGCTCGCAGCCAATGCAGCCCACGCGGCAGTTGTCGCTGACCAGGTGGCCCTCCTCCGCCGCGCGGCACATCAGCCGCACAGGCCGAGACACCGGCTGCAGGTCGAGCACGCCTTTGGGGCACGCCTCGACGCACTTACCGCAGCCGACGCACTTGTCGTCGTCCACAACGGCGATTTTGAGCCGCTCGTCGATGTGAATCGCGTCAAACTGGCAGACCGTGGTGCAGGTGCCCAGGCCCAGGCAGGCGTACTTGCAGGCCCGGTTGCCGTCGCTGACCATCGACGCGGCCACGCAGTCGCGAATGCCCTTGTAGTTGAACTTGCTCTTGCAGTGGTCAATGTCACCCTGGCAGATGACGTGGGCGACCTTACGCTCCGCCGCGTCGGCCGGCGCAACGCCCATGATCGCGCCGATCTTCTCCGCCGTCGGCGCGCCGCCGACGGGGCAGGCGTTTATGGGCGCTTTGCCCGCGGCGATCGCGTCCGCGCAGCCGTCGCAGCCGGGATAACCACAAGCGCCGCAGTTCGCGCCGGGCAGCGCCTCGCGCACCGCGTCGCGCTTCGGGTTGGTCGGCACCGCGAAGACCTTCGAGGTGAGGGTCAGCAGCAGGCCGAAGAGAAGCCCCATGCCTCCCAGCACGAGGGCAGCATACAAAATCTCCATTTTTCGCCCTCCCTTACTTGATCAGGCCGCCGAAACCCGCGAAGGCGACAGCCATCAGGCCGGCCGTGATCAGCGCGCCGGGAAAGCCGTCCATCCACTTGGGCATTCTGGACAGCGCCAGCCGCTCGCGGATGCAGGAGAACAGCAGCAGCGCCAGCGTGAAGCCCAGGGCCGCGCAGCAGCCGTTCAGCGTGCTTTCCAGCAGGTTGTAACCGGTATCCGAGTTCAGGATCGCCACGCCCAGCACCGCGCAGTTCGTGGTGATCAGCGGCAGGTACACGCCCAGCGCCTGATACAGCGAAGGGGACAGCTTCTTCAGCGCCATCTCGACCACCTGCACCAGCACCGCGATCACCAGAATGAAGGCGATCGTGCGCATATACATCAGATCCAGCGGCAGGAGGATGAAGTGCTCCACCAGCCACGCCATGAAGGACGCAAGCGTCATGACAAAGGTGACGGCCATGCCCATGCCGGCGGCTGTTTCAAACTTCTTGGACACGCCCAGGAACGGGCAGATGCCCAGGAACTTGTTCATCACGAAGTTGTTGACCAGCAGGGAGCCGACCAGAATCGTCAGGTAAGTATTCATGCCAGCTCCTCCTTCCGGGCGGCGCTCTTCTTGGCGGCCGCCTTCTTGATCGCGTTCACCAGCGCCAGCAGCAGACCCAGCGTCACAAAGCCGCCGGGCACGTTTAGCATGATGCCCATCGGCTGATAGGCCGCGGGCATGATCTGCGCGCCGAAGATGGTGCCGCTGCCCAGCAGCTCACGGATGCAGCTCAGGATGGTGATCGCGCAGGTGAAGCCCAGGCCCATGCCCAGGCCGTCCGCGATGGAGGCCACCGGCGGATTCTTGAACGCGAACGCCTCCGCCCGGGCGAAGATGATGCAGTTCACCACGATCAGGGGAATGTACATCCCCAGTGTCGTGTACATATCGGGCATATACGCCTTCATCAGCATCTCGATGATCGTCACGAAGGACGCGATGACCACGATAAAGGACGGAATGCGCACCTTCTCCGGGATCACATGGCGCAGGAGCGAAATGAACAGGTTGGAGAACACGAGCACGACCGTCGTCGCCAGACCCATGCCGATGCCGTTGGCAGCGGCGGTGGTGATGGCCAGCGTCGGGCACATACCCAGCATCAGCGTGAAGGTGGGGTTCTCCCACACCAGACCGTTCAGGAAAATGGAAAGGAAGCCCTTCTTCTCATTAGCCATGCTGCTTCACCTCCCCAAAGGGATGGGGCATCGTAAACTTGTCAATCAGGGGCGTCATGACGTTCATGAACAGAATCGCAAAGCTGCAGCCCTCCGGATAGGAGGCGAACGCGCGAATCACAAACAGCAGCAGGCCGCAGCCCACGCCCATGATGACCCGGCCCACGTTGCTCACGGGGCTGGACGAGTAGTCCGTCGCCATGAAGAACGCGCCCAGCATCAATCCGCCGGACAGGATCTGGTACAGCGCGACCTCCGCGCCGTCCTTGAGCAGGTAGCAGACGAACACCGTCGCGATGAAGGTCACCGGGATCTTCCAGTCAATGATGTTCCGGATGATCAGGTAGATGCCGCCCACAAGGATTGCGATCTTGCAGGTTTCGCCCAGCACGCCGCCGCAGTTGCCGATCAGCAGGTCGCCCAGATTGACGCCCGCCACGCTACCGCCGCCCAGAGTGGCCAGCGGAGTCGCGGTCGAGGTCGCGTCAGTCATGAACCGGGTCTGCGGGTAGGAGGACATGAGCGAGCTCCAGCTGATGAACAGGATGGCCCGCGCCGTCAGCGCCGGGTTCATGAAGTTGGAGCCGATGCCGCCGAACATCTGCTTGACCAGCACGATGGCAATCAGCGCGCCGACGACGGCAATCCACAACGGCGCGTTGGCCGGCAGGTTATAGGCCAGCAGCAGACCCGTCACCACGGCGCTCCAGTCGCCGATGGTGGACTTCTGCTTGGAAATCTTCTCGTACAGGTATTCCGCCAGCACCGCCGTGATCACGGACGCGGCGATCAGCGCCGCGGCGTTCGCGCCATAGAGCACAATGCCCGCGATGCCGGCCGGCGCCAGCGCCAGGCAGACCTCCTGCATGATACGCCGCGTGGTGACGGACGCCCGCAGATGCGGCGAGGAGGTAACGGCAAGATTCTTCTGCATACTCCGCTCAGCCCTCCTTCTTCTCGGCGGCAGCCTTTTCGGCAGCCTTCTCCGCGGCGGCTTTCTTGGCGGCCGCCGCCTTGCGACGGGTGTTGATCACCTTTTTGCCCGCGCGGAAGGACTGCGTCAGGCTGCGCTTGGCGGGGCAGACAAAGGTGCACGCGCCGCACTCCAGGCAGCTCATCAGGCCGGACTTTTCAGCGGCCTCATAGCGCTGGTTGCGCACCAGGTTGTCCAGCTTGGCGGGTGCGAGGTTCATCGGGCAGGCCCGCATACAGCGGCCGCAGCGAATGCACGCGCTCTCCAGCGGCTCCATCGCCTCCTGGCCCAGCGCCAGCAGACCGGAGCAGCCCTTGGTGACGGGGATGTCCGTCCGGGCGATGGCCATGCCCATCATCGGGCCGCCATAGATCATCTGCTTTACGTCCGGCTTCATGCCGCCGCACGCGTCAAAAAGCGCGCCCACCGGCGTACCGATGCGTACCAGGAAGTTACCCGGGTTGTTCACCAGTCCGCCGACGGTCGTCACACGGTCGACAATCGGGCGGCCCTGGCGGATCGCCTGGTCGACGGCGTACACCGTGCCGACGTTGCACACCACGCAGCCCACGTCCAGCGGCAGACCGCCGGCGGGCACAACGCGCCTGGTGATCGCGTAGATCAGCTGCTTCTCGCCGCCCTGCGGGTAACGAACCGGCAGCGCGCGCACCGTGATGCCCTCGACCCCGCGGGCCGCCTCGGTCAGCGCGGCAATCGCGTCGGGCTTGTTGTCCTCCACGCCGATGACGGCTTCCTTCACGTCGAAGGTGAGCATCATCAGGCGAAGGCCGTCAATGATCTGCGCGGGCTTTTCCAGCATCAGCCGATGGTCGGCAGTCAGGTACGGCTCGCACTCCGCGCCGTTGACGATGAACTTTTCGATCTTCTTGCCGGGCGCGGGAGACAGCTTCACCGCCGTGGGGAAGGTCGCGCCGCCCAGGCCGACCACGCCCGCGTCGCGCACAATCTGCTGCAGCTCGGCGGGGGTAAGCGTTTCGGGATGAGCGGTCGGCGTCAGCTCAGCCCACTCCTCCTTGTAGTCGTTGTCAATGATGACCGCGGGCGACTGCACGCCGCTGGCCAGCAGACAGGGCTGCACGTCCACCACCGTGCCGGATACCGACGCGTGCACAGGCGCGGAAACAAATCCACCCGCCTGGCCGATCAGCTGGCCGATTTTAACGTGGTCGCCCTTTTGCACCAGCACCTTGGCGGGCGCGCCGATGTGCTGCTGCAGCGGGATGATGACGCGGGGCGGCGCAGGCAGCTCGCGGATGGCGTTGCCGCCGTTATCCGCCTTGCCGCCGGCCCCCTCGTGCGGATGGATGCCGCCGGGAAACAGACGAGCTCCAAACACGGAAAATGGTCCCCCTTCCATGCGGCGGACGCGTTTTTTAGCATCCTCCGCAACGAATGAAATTCAAACGGATTCATTATAGCATACTTTGCACGGTTTCGTACAGGAAAACTTTTTAACAATCATGAAGTTTTTCGATTTTTGGCAAATCGCCGCGCTTAAGCACCTGACTGCCGCATTTCCTCGGCTTTCTGGATCATCTGCTCGGCGTGGCGGAGGGCGCTTTCCTCGCTGCCGTCCGCGCCGCCCATCATTCGCGCGACCTCTCGCGCCCGCTCCTGCCGGTTCAGCGCGCGGATGGAGGTGTTCGTCCGCTCCCCTTCCACGCGCTTTTCCACCAGAAACTCATGATCCGCCATCGCCGCGATTTGCGGCAGGTGCGTCACGCAGATGACCTGCCGGGAGCGGGCAATCTTCGCCATCTTCTCCGCCACCACCTGCGCCATGTGGCCGGAGATGCCGGTGTCGATCTCATCAAACACCATGCAGCCGACGCCGCCCCGCTCCGCCTCCAGCGACTTGATCGCCAGCATCAGTCGGGACAGCTCGCCGCCGGAGGCAATGCGGGAGAGCGGCTTCATCGGCTCGCCGGGATTGGGCGAAATCATGAATTCCACCGCGTCGTCGCCGGTTGGCTGGGGCATGAGCGGCTTGCCCTCCGGGCGCTGAGCGAAAGCGACAGCAAACGCCGTCCGGCCCATGCCCAGCTCGGCCAGCTGCGCGGTCATGTTTTTCTCAAACGCCGCCGCCAGCGCGTGCCGGGACTCGGTCAGGCCGCGCGCCAGCGCGCGGTAATGGGACAAAAGCCGCTTGTGCTCCGCGCCCATTGCCGCCACCTGCTGATCCATCGAGGCAAAGTTGTCGTATTCCTCCTGCATCTTCTCCTGATTGGCCAGCACCTCGGCGACGGTCGCACCGTAGCGGCGTTCCAGCCGCCTGATCAGATCCAGCCGCGTTTCGACCTGCTCGGCGCGGCGCGGATCAAACTCGCCGCCCTCCGCCATGTCGCCCAGCTCGTAGCCCAACTCCTCCAACTCGTAATAGGCGGACGCGCAGCGCTGCGCCATGGCCGCGTAAGGCTCGCCCAGTGTGGAAAGCCCCTGCAGCGCGTCCATCGCCTCCTTGACGCGGGCGAGGGCCGGCTGTCCCTCCTGCGCCGTCGAAATCGCCCCGTAGGCCGTCTGTACGGCGGCGGCGATCTTCTCCGCGTGGCGGAAGCGCTCCTTTTCCGCCGTCAGCGCTTCCTCCTCGCCCGGCTTGAGCTTGGCTTTTTCCAGCTCCGCCAACGCTTTTTTCAGCGTCTCCATGCGGTAGGTTTTCTGCTCGTTCTCCCTGACCAGGCGGGCATAGCGCCGATGGTTGTCCATGAACGCCTGACAAGCCTGACTCACCTGCGCCATCAGCGCCCGGTGCTCCTCGCCGCCCGAATCGTCCAGGAAGCGCAGGTGGTAGCGCGGATCCATCAAAAACTGGTGCTCGTGCTGCCCGTGCACATCCATGAGCATCGCGGCCGTCTCCCGGAGCGTCGCAAGCGGCATGGTTACGCCGCACAGGCGGCACAGATTGCGACCGCCGCGGGTGATTTCCCGATAGAGCGTCACGCAGCCGCCTTCCACCGTAACCGACTGCCCGGCCAGATATGCCAGCGCCTGCGGACAGTCCGACGCGTCGAAGGTCGCCTCGACCCACGCCCGATCCGTCCCGGTGCGGATCAGCTCCCGGTCAGCACGCCCGCCCAGCGCCAGATTCACCGCGTCCACCACGATGGATTTGCCCGCGCCCGTTTCGCCGGACAGAACGTGTAGACCGCAGCCAAATTCCAGCGTCAGCGACTCGATCAGCGCGATATTCTGCATCCGCAGTGAGAGGATCATTGCCCGTGCCTCCTTTGCCGACGCGCCCGCATCACTGGATCATCTCCTGGATGCGCTTAACAACCTCCGCGGCGGATGCATCCTCGCGAATGATCAGCAGAATGGTGTTATCGCCCGCCAGCGACCCAAGAATTTCCGGCCAATGCAGGCTGTCCAGCGCTTCCGCGGCCATGTTGGCTGACCCGCTGAGCGTCTTGACGACGATCAGATGTCCGCTGGAGGCGACCGACAGCAGCGACTCCTTCAGCATCCGGGCAAAGCGATCCGTCAGGCCGCTCTCCGCCTTGTCCGCCGTGGCGTATTTATAGGTGCCGGACGGCGTGAGCACCTTCAAGAGCCGCAGCTCGCGGATATCCCGCGACACGGTGGCCTGGGTCGCCTTGATGCCTCGCTGGCGGAGCGCCTCGGCCAGCTCCTCCTGCGTTTCGATGGCCTGTTTTTCGATCACTTCCAGGATCGCGACCTGTCTGACATTTTTCATTTGTTTCTTCCTCTCTATGAGATCGCCGGCGCTCACCGGCTCCATTCCGTCAGCTTGTCCCGCACCAGGCGGAAGAATTGCGGAGGCTTCAAACGAATCAGCCGCACGCCGGACGCGGCGCGCACAATATCGACCGCCTCCCCGCCGCGTACCGTCCCGCAGGACTGTCCGTCCACCTGCAGGGTGGCCCGACCGTCGCCGCCGTCCTGCATCAGGATGCGGACGTGCGCGTTGCCGGGCACCACCACGGGCCGGTGCTGCAAACTGTGGGCGCAGATCGGCGTAATGACCATGCAGTCAACCCCCGGCGCGATAATCGGGCCGCCCGCCGAGAGCGAGTACCCCGTCGAACCTGTCGGCGTGGCCACGATCAGCCCGTCCGCCACGCACCGCCCGCTGGACTCGCCGTCCACCAGCGTTTCCACCGTGATCAGCCGCGCGCCGTCGCCCCGGCTGATCACCGCGTCGTTGAGTGACAGCCGCTGACCCGCCGGGCCGGTCACGGTCAGCATCGACCGCTCCTCCAGCGTGTAATCTCCCGCTAACAGCCGCGCAAGCGCGTTTTGCAGCGTGTCCGGCTCCGCCTCCGCCAGGAAGCCCAGATGCCCCAGGTTGATGCCCAGCAACGGCGCGTTCCAGCGGCACGCGTACTGCGCGCCGCGCAGCAGCGTTCCGTCCCCGCCCAGGGTCAGCACCGCGTCCGGCGGCTGGGTCATGCGTGAAAAGGGCGTCACCGCGCCGGACAAGCGCTGTGCCGCGTCCTCCTCGGCATAGACGGCGACCCCCGCCGCCGTCAGGAACGCGACCGCCTGCTCGGCGCTTTTTACCGCGTCCTCCCGGCTGCCGTGCACCAGCAAACCGATCCGTTTCACCGCTGTTCTCCTTTCAACTGTCCATGATGGCAGTATAGCACATTCTGCATATTCATGCAAGTATGCAAAAAGGCAGCCGAAGCCGCCTTATTTCTTCATTTCCCGATGCGCCCGCGCGACGAGGCCGTGGATCATCGCCTCGCCGCAGGGCTCCTCCTCCGCGGCGCGCTTTGTGATCTTCGCCAGAAACTCGATGTTCCCCTCCGGGCCGGTGATGGGCGAAAAGTCCAGCGCCTGCACCTGCCAGCCAAAGGACGGCGCAAAGGCGACGATTTCCCACAGCACGTCCTCGTGCACGGCGGGATCGCGCACCACACCCTTCTTGCCCACGCGGCTGCGCCCGGCCTCAAACTGCGGCTTGATCAGCGTGTAGAACACGCCGTCCTCCCCCATCAGCGACGCTGCGACAGGCAGAATCAGCTTGATGGAGATGAAGCTCACGTCCATCACCGTGACCGTCGGGTGCAGCGGCACCTGCTCCGGCGTCAAGTAGCGGGCGTTCGTCCGCTCCATGACGGTGACGCGCGGATCGTTGCGTAGCTTACAGTCGAGCTGGTCATAGCCCACGTCGATGGCGTATACATGGCTTGCGCCCGCCCGGAGGCACACGTCGGTGAAGCCGCCGGTCGCCGCGCCGATGTCCATGCAGACCTTTCCGGTCAGGTCCGCCTGGAAGCTCCTCAGCGCCTTTTCCAGCTTCAGTCCGCCCCGGCTGGCGAAGGGATGCGCCGGCGCGCGGACAAGCAGCTCGTCCGCCTCCGTCACCGGCTCGGACGCCTTGCTGATCCGGCGCTGACCCGCGTAAACCTGCCCCGCCAAGATCGCCGCCCGCGCCTTTTCCCGGCTCCCGCACAGCCCTCGGCTGACCAGCGCCACATCAGCGCGAAGCCTGTCACTCATGCCCACATAGACCCCTTTCCGCCAACGCCGCGCGAATGCGCTGCGCCATCTGCCTGGGTACCAGTCCGATGTATTTCAGCAGCTGCTCCCGGCTGCCGTGCTGGATAAAGGTGTCCGGCACGCCAAACTGCAACAGCGGCGCGGATGTTCCCTCCTGCGCGCACCAGGCGCACACATATGCGCCGAAGCCGCCGGTTTGCGCGTGCTCTTCCAGGGTGATGATCGGCTTTCCGTTCAGCGCGCGGAGCGTTTCCTCATCCAACGGCTTGACGGTCGAGCAGTTCACCACCGCCGCGTCAATGTGATGCTTCGCCAGCAGCTCGCGGGTTTCAAGCGCCGCTTCCACCATGGAACCGACAGCCAACAGCGCGCAGTCATCCCCTGCTTCCAGCGTTTCCCAATGTCCCGGTTCAAAGCCCCTGCAGGGATACCGCTCCGACAGGTCGACGCTCTGCTTGCTGTAACGGATCGCGCAGGGGCCGTGCTCGCCGCCCGTCCAGCGCATCATCAGCCGCAGCTCGCCGATGTCCCGCGGCGCGAGCACCGTCATCCCCGGCATCGGCAGCATGGACGCCAAGTCGAACACGCCGTGATGAGTCGCGCCGTCCTCCCCGACCAGTCCCGCCCTGTCCAGCAGGAAAACAACGGGCAGATTCTGCATACACACGTCATGAATCATCTGATCATAGCCGCGCTGGAAGAAGGTGGCATACACGGCAAAGTAGGGGCGCATTCCCCCAGCCGCCAGCCCGGCGGCCATCGTGACCGCGTGCTCCTCGGCAATGCCCACGTCGATCATCCGCTGCGGGTAAGCCTGCTGAAAGCGCGACAGCCCGGTTCCGGCTGGCATCGCCGCCGTGATGGCGACGATCCGCTCGTTCGCCTTCGCCAGATTGACAAGCTCCTCGGCCATCACCTGTCCGTAGGCAGGCAGCGACGGACGCTTGCGCGTTTCCCCCGTTTCCACATAGAACGGGGGCGTGCCGTGGAACTCCTCCGGCTTTTCCTCCGCCTTGTCATAGCCGTAGCCCTTGCGCGTGATCACATGGACGACCGTCGGCTTGTCGTAGGCCTGCACCAGGCGGAGCGTCCGCTCCATGCTTTGCAGGTCGTGGCCATCGATCGGCCCGACGTAGTGAAAACCCAGCGCGCTGAAAAAGTCGTCGTCCTCGTCGGTCAGCATCGACTTGAGCATATTCTTGCCGCGGTGGACAATCCGGTACAGCTTCGGCCCGACATAGGGAATGCGGCTTAGCCGGGTTTTGACGGCCTTTTTCGTGCTCATCCAGCCCTGACTGACGCGCAGGTTCGTCAGATGCTGGCTGAGCGCGCCCACGTTCGGCGCAATGGACATTTCGTTGTCGTTCAGGATGACGATCAGCCGCGTGCCCGTATTGCCCGCGTCGTTGAGCGCCTCGTAGCACATTCCGCCGGTCAGCGCGCCGTCGCCCACAACGGCGACGACATGGTAGTCCTCGCCGCGATAGTCCCGCGCCCGGGCCAGCCCCAACGCCGCCGAAATCGCGGTGGAGGAGTGGCCCGTCTCAAACACGTCGTACTCGCTCTCCCGCCGTTTGGGAAAGCCGGACAGCCCGCCGAAGCTCCGCAGCGTGCCGAACATCGGGTAGCGTCCCGTCAGCAGCTTATGCACATAGCTTTGGTGGCCCACGTCAAACACAATCTGATCCCGCGGCGCGTCAAATACCCGATGAAGGGCCAGCGTCAGCTCCACAACGCCCAGGTTGGACGCCAGATGTCCGCCGCGGCGCGCGACGGTGGTCACCAGCGTCTCCCGGATTTCCGCGGCCAGATCGTTCAGCTCGGCGTAGGACAGGCGCTTCAGATCCTCCGGCGAGCGAATCTCATCCAGATGCATCCTTCGTCCCCTCTTCAGCAGTAGTGTCCCAGGCTGCGGCCGATCAGCGGCAGCGTATAGCGCACGCCGCGATACGCGCACAGCATCATCCGCACACGCAGGAACACCGTCACGATCAGCACCGCCACATACAGCAGAATGCAAATCAGCCGAATCAAAAAGCCCAGGATGGGGATCACGCCCAGCAGACTGCCCAGCAGCAGCAGCGCCAGCGCGGCGGACAGATTGCACAGCATCAGCCCGGTGGACTGCACCGCGAAATGGCGGATCGCCTGACTCCGCTTTTCCGCGAAGCACAGAAACAGCGCGAACAGCCCCATCATCGACGATAGCGTGCACGTCAAAAGCACCACGCGATTGGTGGCGATGACTTCTTCCTCCGGCTGCTCCTCCGCCTCGGCCTCCCAGACCGGGCGGCGCGCTTCCGGCAGCTCGTCGTATTGTCTCATGCTCCCCATCCTCCGTGCGTTACAGCTTTGCGCCCTTGCTTCCCTTCGCGCCCTTCGCCCCCAGCGCGGCCCCCTTCAAAATATCGGAGGAATAGGCATAGTTGCGGGCGTTTTTGTCCTCGTGGGCGCGCAGCGCGCAGCGCACCATCCGGTCGATCAGTTCCGCGTACTTCATGCCGGCGCTCTCCCACAGGTAGTAAGCCAGAGAACCCGGAATGGTGTTGATCTCCGTGATGTACGTCTCGCCGCTCGCCCGGTCGAACATATAGTCGATGCGAACCACGCCCTTGCAGTCAAGCATCCGGAAGATGTCGCAGGACAGGCGCTGAATCTTGTCGCGCAGCTCGTCCTCAATGGGCGCGGGCACCACGCGGTGCAGGCTCGCCATGCCCTTGCTGCCGCCGTTGGCCAGATACTTCTCCCGGAAGTCCAGGAACTGCTCGCCGGACAGCGACATCTCGATCGGCGCGGCCTCCACCTCGTCGTCATAACCCAGCACGGAGCAGTTCAGCTCGATCGGCCTGTCGAGTCCCTTCTCGACCAGCACCCGGCGGTCATAGTCGAAGGCCAAATCAAACGCGTCGGCCAGCTCCTCCCGGTTGTCCGCGCGGCTGACCCCGATGGACGAGCCAAGGTTCGCGGGCTTGACGAACACCGGGAAGGGCAGCTGCGCTTCCACGTCGTCAAGCACATCTTCTCGCTCCTTCTCCCAGCGGGTTCGGGTATACCAGGTTCCCGGCAGCACAGGCAGATCGGCGCCGCGGAAGAACTGCTTCATCATAATCTTATCCATGCCGATGGCGCTGCCTGCCACGCCGGTCGAGGTGTAGGGCAGGTTTGCCAGCTCCAGCATTCCCTGCACGGTGCCGTCCTCGCCGTTCAGGCCGTGCATGACCACCACGCACACCTGCAAGCGCGCGACGACGACCTCCTCCGCATGGGCGAACAGTCCCTTGCCCTGACGCAGCGTCAATAGCGCGCCGGAGCCGCTGGTCACATCGAGCCAGACGCGCTCAATGCCCTTGGCGTTGGGGTCAAAGGGCGAGAACGTCGCGATCGACCGCAGCGGCGCGCCGGTATACCACACGCCATTTTCGCTGATGTAGACCGGAATCACGTCGTATCGTTCCGGATCAACGTGGTTCATCAGCTGCACCGCGCTGATAATCGCCACCTCGCGCTCGCAGCTGCGGCTGCCAAAAATAACGCCAAGCTGAATCTTCTCCATGCTCCGTTCTCCTTCCCTTACTCGGAATAATTGTCGGGCAGATCGTTTTCAAACAGCGCGACGTCGCCCGGGCGGCCCAGACTGCGCAGCAGCGCCGCCGCCTCGTCCAGGCTGCTCACCGAATGAATCGCTTTCTCCGGGAAGCCCGCGCTTCTCAGTCCCTCGGCGATGGGCTCCGTGCGCCGCCTGCCCACGAGGATCGCCACGTCCGCCGCCTGCGCAATTTTCTCGCCAAAGGCGCGGTTGAACGCTTCCTCGCCGCCGCCCAGCTCTACCATGCCGGGAGTGATGACGATCCGCCGCCCGGGAAAATCATGCAAAACGGCCAGCGCGGCCTCCGCGCCGCGGGGGTTGCTGTTGAACGCGTCGTCGATGATCGTCACGCCGGGGGACGGAATCAGCTCCAGCCGGTGCTTGACCGGCGTCAGCTTCGCCACGCCGTGGGCGATCTGCCGAAGCGTCAGGCCCAGATGCAGCGCCACCGTCGCCGCCAGCGCGATGTTTTGAATGTTGTGCTCGCCAAGCAACCGGGTATGGCAGGCGACAGACTCCTCCGCCGTGTGAAGCGTGAAGCTGCTGCCCTCCGGCGTTACAGCGATCCCGTCCGCCCACACATCCGTTTCCGGCGTCTTGCGCAGGCCGCACAGCCGCTTCTCCTTGTCCGTTTTCGCGTACAGCTCGCGGCAGATCGCCCCGTCGTCCGGGAAGAAGCAGCAGCCGTTCGCGGGGATGGCGTCCATCAGCTCATACTTGGTCGATTCAATCCGGCCAATGGTGTGGAACGTATCGAGGTGCTGCGGCCCCACCGAGGTCAGCACGCCGTAGCGCGGATGCACCAGACGGCACAGCTCTTTGATGTCGCCCACATGGCGCGCGCCCATCTCCGCCACAAACACCTGATGCGACGGCATCAATTGCTCACGAATGACCCGCGTCACGCCCATGGGCGTGTTGAAGCTCGACGGCGTAACCAGCACCTGATACTTTTCCGCCAGCAGCGTGCCGAGAATGAACTTGACGCTCGTCTTGCCGTAGCTGCCGGTGATACCGATTTTGATGAGATCAGGTCGACGCGCCAGCCGTTTCTGCGCGTCGCGGAAATACAGCTCGCTGATCCCCTTCTCAATCGGCCAGGCGCACAGGCCCGCCAGCGCCGCCCAGACCGGCAGCGCAAGCGGCGCAAGAAAAACGCCCCAGCCGCCGGACACAAACGAAAGCAGCCAGAACACGAGCAGATACACGACCGCCGCCACGGCGTAGAGCCGCTTGACCCGCGCGGTGACGTTGAAGGGCTTCTTCGCCCGCTTGTCCCGCATCATGCAGCGAATCCCCCAGCCCGCCGCCAGGCAGACGACCGCGGACGCCGCGCACCAAAGCAGGTACCCCGTATGATCCGCCGCGCCGTCCCAGCCGCCAAACGCCAGCAGACGCAGCGCCAGCAGCACGGCCGTCATCAGCGCGCCGGGAAGGAGCGCCCGCTTCGGATTGCGCTTCAGGGTACGAAAGAAGCCCGGAAACTGATAGCTTTCCAGCTGAAAATAATGAAACAGGCTCCGGCTGCACAGCAGCGACCCCAGCGCCGCAAACGGCCATATCGCTTGAAACATCCCTTCACTCCTCCGTCAGGAAATGACGCGCGACCGTTCCAAAGCGCGCCGCCTGCTCCAAATAGGCGAAATGCCCTCCGCCCTCCAAGACCACCAGCCCCGCGTCGGGAATCAGCTTTTCCATGCGCTGTCCCATCCACAGCGGCGTTTCCGTATCCCGGTCGCCCCATACCAGCAGCACCGGCTGCTTCATGCGCGGATAGCAGTCCGAAAGATCCTGCGAAATCACCTTGACAAACGTTTTGCGCATCTCCGCGTCCAGCGCGTTGTAGTCCGCCGACCCGTAGCGGCGGCGCAGCGCGTCCTCCGCGCGATCAGGCAGCGAGCCGAAGATTTTCAGCCGCTTCGCGCCCTCGCACCACCCCTTCAAGCGGCGGAATTGCGCCGAGCGCCGCTCGCTCTCTGGCGTGGACGGCTTTTTGATTCCCGCCGCGCCGGTCAGGATCAGCCGCGTGAACAGGGACGCGTCCTCCGCGGCCAGCCAGGCCGCCACCCGTCCGCCAAAGGAATGCGCCACCACCGCGCAGGGCAGGAAGTCCGTTTGGCGCAGCACTTCCAGCGTCGCGGCGGCGTATTCCGGCACGCCCCATGGCTCCGGCGGACGGCCGCTCTGTCCAAAGCCCGGAAAGTCGATGGACAGCACCCGGCAGACGCCGCAAAGCGCGTCCGCCACGGGCTTCATCAGCGCGGTCGAGCAGCCCCAGCCGTGCAGCAGCAGCACGCGAACCGACCCTTCCCCGGCCAGCTCGCAATGGATGGTCGTCCCGGCTGCGTTCAGCTCCATGCTTGCGTTTTCCTCCTTGCACAGGCGATTCGCCTACCCTGTTTTATGCGGAATGCGTCGTTTCCTTGCCTGCCGGTTCCATCCGCCAGACGTAGCGGCACTTGACCGGACTGATCTCCCACCGCTTCCGGATGGACTGCGGCACCTCCACAATCCGCTCCAGCTCGCAGCCCAGCCCCTCGCAGGTTCGCCGGCTGGCGAAGTTGTCCGGATCGCAGGTGATGACCACGCTGCGCTTGCCCGCCTGACGAATCATCGGCATAAGCAACGCGCAGGCGCGTCGGGCGTAGTGATTGCCACGGAAGGGCGGATCGACGTGATAGCCGATATGCCCGAAATAGTACACGCAGGGGCTTTCACCCAACCGAAGGCTGATCCGCCCCGCCTCCCGGCGCTTGCCGTGGGGCACGATCTGGTAGTCGTACACATCCCCGAAGCCCATGTCCTCGTCCGGGAACCCCTCGAAGCAGGGCAGCAGGTCGATCACCCCGTCGGTGATCACCTGTTTGTTTCGTTTCCAGCGCAGCATATCACACTTCCTGCACGCGCACCTGCGACAGCAGCCGCTCGAAGTCCTCCGGAACGATCAGCTGTGTTCCTTCGGTCATCACGCTGGCCGCGCCCGCCGCCACGCCGTAGCGGAAGGCCTTCAGCATATCGCCCTCCACGGCCAGTCCCTTGAGCAGCCCGCCGATCATCGCGTCCCCCGCGCCGACGGTGGAGCTTGCCTCCACCCGCAGCGCAGGTGCGAACAGCGTGTGCTCCTTGCCCACATACAGCGCGCCCATCGCGCCCATCGACACCAGCACATGCTCCACACCGCGGCTGATGAAAATCAGCGCCGCGTCGCGGATGGCGCGCAGCGTCCGCAGCTCCAGCCCCAGCGCCATTTGCAGCTCCGGCAAATTCGGCTTGATGAGGAAGGGCCGCGCCTGCGCGCCCTTCGCCAGCACGCCGCCGCCCGCGTCCAGAATGCATCGAGTGCCCTGGAGGCGCTCGATCAGCTCGCGATACGTCTCCTCCGGGCATCCCGGCGGCAGCGAGCCGGTCACGACGGTGTATTCGCTGTCCGCGGTCTTTTCCGCGGCCAGGTCAAAAAACGCGTCCAGGTTTTCCCGCGTCATCTCCGTGCCCGGCTCGTTCAGCTCGGTCACGCCCTTGCCGTCGCGGCTGACGATTTTCATGTTCGTCCGCACGCTGCCGGGGATCGTCAAAAACGCGTGGTCGATCGCTTCCCGTTCGAGGGAGGCGGTCAGCCGCGCCGCGCCGTCCTCTCCGGCGCAGCCGACACAGCGGCTGGCAAGGCCCAGCCTGCGAGCCACCACCGCGACGTTGATCCCCTTGCCGCCCACATCCAGCCTGGACGTGCGGATTCGGTTGACCTCGCCCATCGTGAGCGCGTCCACCTCCACCGTCCGGTCAAAGGACGGGTTCATGCAGATCGACGTTATCATTTTCCGCCACCTCCGGCATAATCATACAGCTTATTATACCATGTCTTGAAAAAACGCGCAACCATGGAAAGAAACGTCTGCCGAACGCGCTTCTTTCCAAAAGAAGTTCGCGCCGGATGCCATTACTCCGGCGCGAACCTGTTCAGTGGGAAAAACGGCGTGCCGCCTTCCCGCTTCTTCATTACCGTTCCACTTTGACAGTTAGCGGAGACACGCCCGTCAGCTCGACGCTGCGCTCATCGGGCTGCGAGGTGCCGACAAAGAGTGTGAAATGCTTGCCGTCCTGGACACGCTCGCCCGCGTCGTTCACGACGGTATAGGCGTTCCGATCCAGCTTGACGACTGCCTCCACCGCCTCGCCCGCCTTCAAGGCCACGCGGGCAAAGCCGCACAGCACCGGATGCAACGGCGCATAGGCGGAGTCCTCGTTGCGGACGTACACCTGCACCACCGTTTCGCCGTCCATGCTGCCGGTGTTGCGCACCGTCGCCTTCACCGTCCCGCGGCTGTCGTCCACCGCTGCCGCCGTCACATCGAAGGCGGTGTAGCTCAGGCCAAAGCCGAAGGGATACAGCGGCTTGCCGGTATAGTAGCGGTAGGTGCGGTTCGTCATGTGATAATCCGTGAACTCGGGCAGATCCTCGACGCTCTCGTAGAAGGTCACAGGCAGCTTGCCGGAGGGACTGACCTCACCGAAGAGCAGCTCCGCCAGCGCCGTGCCGCCCGCCTGACCCGGATACCAGGCCAGCAGCTGCGCGTCGCCCTCTGCCACGTTCAGCGAGGAACCGACCGCAATCACCGCCACCAGCGGCTTGCCCGTCCCGGCGAGGGCCGCCATCAGGCCGCGCTGGCTCTCGGGCAGGTTCAAATCCTTCTTATCGCCGGAGAAGTACTGGTTGCCGGTGTCGCCCTCCTCGCCTTCCAGCGTCGCGTCCAGACCGACGCAGGCAATCACCACGTCCGCGTTCTCGGCGCACAGCAACGCCTCGGCAATACGGTCGTTGGCCTTGCCCAGCCCTTCGGAACGGTCGCGGCTCAGCTCGCAGCCCTGGCTGTACAGCACGCGGATGCCCCGCGCGGCGCAGTAGGCGCGGATTCCCTCCAGGAAGGTCACATAACGGCTGGAAACGCCGTTGTAATTGCCCACCAGCGCGGGAATGCTGTCCGCGTTCGGGCCGATCACCGCCACGGTGCGCACCTTGGCCGCGTCCAGCGGCAGCACGCCGTTGTTCTTCAGCAGCACCATCGACTTCTCCGCCGCCTTCAGCGCCAGGGCGTTGTGCTCGTCGGTGTCGTTGTCGGTATAGGGAATTCTGTCGTACTCGCAGTCGTCGGCGAACAGACCCAGCAAATAGCGGGTCGTGAAGGCGCGCTCGCAGGCCAGGGTGATGTCGTCCTCGGTGATCAGCCCCTCCTGATACGCTTGCAGCAGGTGCAGGTAGGTGTTGCCGCAGTTGATGTCACAGCCGTTCTTCATCGCCAGGGCGGCAGACTCGGGCGCAGTGGAAGTGACATGGTGATTGACGTGGAAGTCGCGGATGGCCCAGCAGTCGCTGACCACATGACCCTCGAAGCCCCACTTCTCGCGCAGGGTATGCTTGAGCAGCTCGGTGGAGCCGCAGGCCGGTTCGCCGTTGACGCGGTTGTACGCGCCCATCACGGCCTCGACTTTCGCTTCCTTCACCGCAGCCTCAAAGGCGGGCAGATAGGTTTCGTTCATGTCCTTGGGCGTGGCGACCGCGTCAAACTCGTGGCGGATCGCCTCCGGGCCGGAGTGCACGGCGAAGTGCTTCGCGCAGGCCGCGCCCTTCAAATACTTGCCATCGCCCTGCAATCCCTCGATAAAACGCACGCCCAGCCGGGTCGTCAGGTAGGGATCCTCGCCGTACGTCTCGTGGCCGCGGCCCCAGCGCGGATCGCGGAAAATGTTGATGTTGGGGCTCCAGAAGGTCAGGCCCTTGTAAATGTCGCGGTCGCCGTGGGCGGACTGCCCGTTATACTTGGCGCGGCCCTCGGTGGCGATGGTTTCCGCCACCTGCTGATGGAAATCCTCATCAAAGATCGCCGCCAGGCCGATCGCCTGGGGGAACACCGTCGCGGTGCCGGCGCGCGCCACGCCATGAAGCGCCTCGTTCCACCAGTTGTACGCGGGCACGCCCAGGCGCGGAATCGCCGGCGCATCATACTTCAATTGAGAAGCTTTTTCCTCCAGCGTCATCTGCGCGACAAGAGCCTTCGCCTTTGCGCGCGCTTCCTCACGGTTCATCATAATGCCGTTATGCTCCTTTCCGTCTGTGGGGACTTGTATCAAAACATTCCACCCGCAATGGGAAAATCCTGCTCAGGTTCCGGTAAAAAAGGAGAAAAAAGCCTCGAAAAGCGATTTTCCTGTGGCGCTTTGCCGTGCTTTTTGTTATAATGGAAGCTGTGAAAAGAATAAGGGAGGCTTTTTTCCGTGACGACCGTCAAGGCCATCGCCTTTGACCTGGACGATACGCTGCTGCGCGGCGATCGCTCCATTTCCGCCTATACGCTTTCGGTGCTGCGCCGCGCGGCGCAAAGCGGCGTACATATCATTCCCGCCAGCGGACGCACGCGGGAGAGTATGCGCGCCTATGTGGAGCGCCTGGGCTGCGCGTCCGCGTTCATCGCCTGCAACGGCGCGGAATGCTACGGCGCCGACTTCACGCTCTGGCATCAGGAGACGCTCCCTGTTCCCCTGGCGCATGAGGCGGCCCGCTTCGCCGCCGAGGAACACTGCTACGCCCAGACCTACCGGGACGACCGGTTCTTTTACTCGATGCACGGCGAGTACGCCGAGCAGTACGCCGAAAGCTCCTCGCTGCGTGGAACGTATGTCGGCGATCTGACCGCCTTTATCCGCGAGCCGGTGACGAAGATTCTTCTGATGGACTCTCCGGCCCGCATCGCCGAGCTTTTGGCGCTGGCGCGCGCGCGTTTCGCCGGTCGCGCGTCCCTTACCTGCTCCAAGCCCTATTTTTTGGAAATCAACCCGCTGCGCGCCACGAAGGGCAACGCGCTGCGCTTTCTCGGCGAGCGCCTCGGGTTCTCCATGGCGGAGGCTGCGGCGTTTGGCGACAGCCTCAACGACCTGAGTATGCTGGAGGCCGTCCAATACGGCGTCGCCATGGCAAACGCCCGCCCGGACGTGCTCGCCCGCGTTCCGCGCCACTGCGGCGACAATGAGCACGACGGGGTCGCCGCCTATGTCGAATCGTATCTGTTGAAGGAGGAGCATCCATGATCCAGGCCGCAGATTTTGCGCAAAAGCTCCAGCTGACCGAGCTGTCCCCCTCCACGCGGACGGAATGGGACATCCGTTCGGCGGATTTGAACCGCCCCGGAATGCAGCTGTGCGGATTCTACGAGTATTTTGCCTTTGAGCGCCCGCAGGTGATCGGCAAGGTCGAGATGACGTACCTTGAGGGCCTCGAGCCGGAGGTTCGCCGCGCAATGCTGAAGACGTACTTTTCCTATGACATTCCCTGCGTGATCATCTGCCGCGGCATGACGCCGCCGAACGATCTGCTGGAAGCGGCCCGCGCGCGCAACATCGCCGTTTACCAGACCAATATGCTCACCACCAAGTTCACCTTCAGCGCAATCACCTACCTGAACCAGTGCCTGGCCCCGCGCGTGACGCGCCACGGCGTGTTGGTGGACGTGTACGGCGTGGGCGTGCTGCTGACGGGCGAGAGCGGCGTCGGCAAGAGCGAGGCCGCCCTTGAGCTGGTCAAGCGCGGGCACCAATTGGTCGCCGACGACGTGGTCGACATCTGCCGCGTGTCGGATAACCGCCTGACCGGCACCTGTCCGGAGATGGTGCGCCACTTCATGGAGATTCGCGGGATCGGCATCATCGACATCCGCGCGATGTACGGCATCGGCGCGGTGGCGATGAGCAAGTCCATCGACCTGGTGATTCACATGGAGCAGTGGGTCGAGGGCAAGGAGTACGATCGGCTGGGCCTGAGCGACGACTACATCACCATCCTCGGCGTTCGCGTGCCGCGGCAGATCATGCCAGTGCGGCCCGGGCGAAACCTCGCCATCATCATCGAGGTGGCGGCGCGGAACCTTTCGCTCAAGCGTATGGGCTATTCCGCCGCCCACGAGCTGGATCGACGGCTGAACGAAATGATCATGAAAAACTCCGGGCAGGCCGACTGACCTGCCTTCGAGCTGATTTTTGAACAGGAGGGATCCCAATGGTTTTTATTGGCGTTGACGTGGGAGGCACCGGCATTCAGCTGGGCGCGGTGGACAAGAACGGGCACATTCTCGCCAAGGGCGGCATTCCGACCCGCACCGATCTGCCCTGGCAGGAGCAGATTCATCAAATCGCGGCGTGCGTGACGGATACGTTGGACAAGGCGGGTCTGCCGCTTGACGAGGTGCAGTCCGTGGGTGTAGGCGTGCCCGGCCTGGCGAACAACAAGACGGGGCAGGTGGTTTTCTGCACCAATCTCGGCTGGGAAAACCTCCCATTCCGCGAGGAATTCCAGAAGCACATCAATAAGCCGGTTTACATCGACAACGACGCCACCGTCGCCGCGCTGGCGGAAAGCGTTGCGGGCGTGAGCGCCGGAACGGACTCAAGCGTGTTCCTGACCCTGGGCACCGGCGTGGGCGGCGGCATTGTCCTCCACGGCAAGGTGTGGAGCGGCTTCCATGGCGTCGGCAGCGAGATCGGTCACATGATTCTCGAGGCGGACGGCGAGCGGTGCAGCTGCGGCAATCTGGGCTGCCTGGAGCGCTACTGCTCCGCGACGGCCATCATCCGGATGGCGCGGGAGCAAATCGCCTCGCACCCGGAGAGCCTGATCGTCACCCTGTGCGGCGGCGACCCGGCCAAGATCAACGCGAAGCTCGTCTTTGACGCGGCCCGCGAGGGCGACCCGACCGCGGAGAAGGTGTTCCACCGCTATGTGCGCTACCTGGCGCAGGCCATCGATAACGTGATCGCCTTCCTCGACCCGGAGGTCGTCGTGCTGGGCGGCGGCGTAAGCAAGGCCGGCGCGTTCCTGCTGGACGCGGTGCGCAAGGAAGTGCCAAACTATCTGCTGTACAAGTCGGTTCCCTTCTCCCGCATCGAGCTGGCGCAGCTTGGCCCGGACGCGGGCATCATCGGCGCGGCCATGCTGGGCGCATAATCCGCGGCGCGTCAAATCAGCGGCTTGGGTCAAACGGCTCGGCCGCTTTTTGTATGGGCAGCGGCTGCATTTTCTTCCATGGACATGGCTCGGTGTAAAGGATTTTCGGCCCTTTACGCCGTATATAAATACTGTGAGGATGGAAGGAGGCGCGCCAAATGACCATTCGCGAGGAGCTGGAGCGGGAGGAGGAGCAGCGGCTGTCCCGGTACGCCGTCTGTTCAAGCCGCACCCGGGGGCGGGAAAAGGCCATCGAGCCTTGTCCGCTGCGCACGGACTTTCAGCGCGACCGGGATCGAATCATCCACTGCAAGGCGTTCCGCCGCCTGAAGTTCAAGACGCAGGTTTTTCTGGCGCCGGAGGGAGACCATTACCGCACCCGGCTGACCCACACGCTGGAGGTGGCGCAGGTTGCCCGCACGCTGGCGCGGTCGCTGCGCCTCAACGAGGATCTGACCGAGGCCATTGCCCTGGGTCATGACCTGGGCCACACGCCATTCGGACACATCGGCGAGCGCTCGCTGGACGAGCTGATGCCGGAGGGCTTCCGACACAACGAGCAGTCGAAGCGATGCGTCGAAATGCTCGAAAACGACGGCGCGGGGCTGAACCTGACCTGGGAGGTACGCGACGGCATCCTGTGCCACTCGGGCCGGCAGTTTCCCGCCACGCTCGAGGGCGAATGCGTCCGGCGGGCGGATCGCATCGCCTACCTGAACCACGACCTCGATGATGCGCTGCGCGGCGGCGTTTTGAAGCCCTTCGAGCTGCCCGCCGACTGCCTGAAAATTCTCGGCGCGAAGCACGGCGAGCGAATCAATACCATGATCCTGGACCTTGTAAAAAACAGCCAGAATCAGCCGCACCTGCAAATGAGCCCGCTGATTCAGTCCGCCATGGACGGGCTGCGGGAGTTCATGTTTGAGCGGGTCTACCGCGACGCGTGGCGCGCCCAGGAGGAGGCGCGTTGCGATCACGTCATGAAAGCGCTGTTTCATTATTACAGCGAGCATCCGGGCGAGATGCCCGATGAGTTTGTGCTCATCGGTTATCGGGAAGGCACCGCGCGCGGCGTGTGCGATTTTCTCTCCTGTATGTCGGACAGGTACGCGGTGCGCACCTATCAGTCCCTGTTTATTCCCGCAGCGTTTCCGCTGGTATAGCCGCCGCGTGCCTTTATTTTCCCGGCCGGAAAAGAAGGAAATGCGCAAAACATGGCGAAAAGTAAGGACAGGTGAGCAGGATGGCGTCACGCTTCCCCGCCGCGTGGTTGGACGAGCTGCGGTCCCGCGCGGATATTGTCCAGGTAATTTCCGGGTATGTGCAGCTCAAGCGCAACGGGCATAGATATTGGGGTCTGTGCCCGTTTCACGGCGAAAAGACAGCGTCTTTTTCCGTTGACGCCGAACGCCAGCTCTACTACTGCTTCGGCTGCAAGGCCGGGGGCAGCGTCATTCAGTTTATTATGGACATCGAGCGGCTGGACTTTCCCGAGGCGGTGAAGTTTCTCGCCGATCAGCTCCATATGCCTCTCCCGCAAATGGAGGAGGATCCGGATTACCAGCGCAAGCGCGACCAGCGCGACCGGCTGCTGGCCGCCAACCGGGAGGCCGCGCAGTTCTTCCACCGCACGCTGTTTACCGACGCGGGCAAACCGGCGCTGGATTATTTGAAGCGCCGCGGCCTGACCGACAGCGTCATCCGGAAGTTCGGCCTGGGCGCGTCTCCCGCGGGCTGGGACGCGCTGACAAAGCATTTGCAGTCCGTCGGCTATACGCTCGACGAGCTGCGTTTGGCCGGGCTGACCGTCGTCAAGGAGGCCGAACCGGCCACCGCCGACCAGCCCGCAAAGCCCCGGCGCGCTTTCGATATGTTCCGGGGCCGCGCCATGTTCCCCATCATTGATCAATACGGCAACGTGCTCGCCTTTGGCGGGCGCGCGCTGGGCGACCAGCAGCCCAAGTACCTCAACACATCGGACACCCCGGTGTTCAACAAGCGCCTGGGCGTGTTTGCCGCCAACCTGCTGCGCAAGGAGCGCCATCTGGAGCGGGTCATCTTGGTGGAGGGGTACATGGACGTCGTCTCGCTGACGCAGTTCGGCGTGACCGGCGTGTGTGCCACGCTGGGCACCGCGCTGACCAATGAACAGGCGCGGCTGCTCAAGCGCTTCGCCCCCAAGGTGTACCTCAGCTACGACGGCG
>CAZRLM010000021.1:0-26278 GCA_964600835.1 uncultured Oscillospiraceae bacterium | reverse complement strand
GTCAAGGAGCTTGTATATTCTATCAAGCTTCTCCCCTTTTGTCAACCCCCTTTTTGAATTTTTCTTAATATTTTTCTTTTCTCGTGAATCCCCACGCAAAAGGCGCGGCCGCAGCTGCTTCAGCTGCGACCGCGCCTTGTTGTTTCTCAATTGCTCCGGGGGTACATCGGCTGGTACTCCATCCGATAAAACCTCGCCATCGCGTCGTTTTCCCGGTCGCTCCTCGACTGCTCCCGCAGGGTCAGCGCCACCAGTGCCAGGAATCCCGCAAGTGCACAGATGATCATATCCGTTCCTCCTGAATATCGTCAGGAATGCAGGTCGTCTTGCATTCCGTTCTTTGCAACCATATTATATGCAATTCGCGACGGAAAAGCAAGTGCTTTTTGCAAGAAATCATGCAAAATTTTTGATGACGGATTCCTGCAATTTGGCGTTCATGCAGCGGCTCAGGACGCTCGGAACTGCATCTTTTCGGCAGGATGACTGCAATTCACGGCGCAGCACGCTCACTCACCGCCAAAATGCTCCCAAGCGACGGCAAACAGCTTGCGGGACAGCTTGCCAATGCGGTCGTTCATGTTGGTGCTGGAGCCATTTGTAACCATCGCGAACACGAAGCGTGTCTCCGGATCAAAATACAGGTTACACAGGATGCCCCCGCTCAGCCCCTGATGGCCATAGATCATCTTCCCTTCCAATAAATTGTCCACGCGGTTGACGCAAAGGCCGTAGGGCGTTTTGCAGGTGATGTTGCCCTTGCCCCGCTGGTCGGACATCATTTCCGCCACCGTTTCCTCGGTGAGCAGCACCGTGCCGTCCAGCGTGCCGCCGTTGCACAGCAGCATTCCGAGGCGGCACAGGTCGCGGGCGTTGATCCACACCGAGCCGATCGTGATGCGGAAGTGCCCGTTCGGATCCACGCCGGGATCCCAGGCGTAGCCCAGGATTTCGGCCTGATCCGCCTTCAGCTCACCCTGATCGTCATAGCGGCAGGCGACCTGCGAGGTGTCCGCCAGCAGGGCAGCGTGATAAGCGGCGTTGATCTCCAGCGGGTCGAACACATACGTTTTGACCGAATCGTTGACGTTTTTGTGCGTCACCGCCTCGATCAGCGCACCCATGATGCCCGCGCCGAAGTTGGAGTACTTGTACTTTTTGCCGGAGCGGTACTTGTAATAGTTGTTCCGGCCTTTCGTTTGGGACGCGTCGATCAGCTCGTCCAGGCGGCTGCCGTTGCGGCTGTACCCGCCGTGAGGATCGAGTGCGGAGGTATGGGTCATCAGGTTGCGCAGGGTGGTAGGCGTGTCCGGCGCGTAGGGATTGACCACCGGGTAGCCCAGGTAAACGCTGATATCCTCGTCCAGGTCAACGAGGCCGTCCTCGACAAGCTGCATCATGCGGATGGCGGTGATCATCTTGGTGACGGAGGCGGTGCGAAAGCAAGTCTGCGATGTCACCGGCGTTTTGGCGCGCTTGTCCGCGTAACCGTAGTACGCTTCGTAGACGATTTCCCCGTCCTTCGCCACCACCATCGCGCCGCCGGTGGTTCGGTGGTTTTTGAAAATGCGGGCAACCGTTTTGTCCAGCGTCTCGTCGGCCAGGGCGAGGGCGGGCGCAAGCAGCGCCAAGGCGAGCAGCAGACAGGCCAGCCGTTTCATCAAAGGGTCATCCTCTCGTGCGTTTCTCATGATTATAGATGCTTTGGCGGCACGCCCGGTTCCCTGCCGCACAAAAAGCGGGGTGGGGAAGCTGCGCCGCTTCCCCGCCCCGCGGCAGGTTCCTTACAGAATGTACTCGTCCTTGCGGGCGGGCTTCTTCGCCATCTCGGCGGCCTTGCGCTGGTACTTCTCGCTCGTGTTGCCCAGCACCGCGTAGGAGGCAATCTTGCTCTCCTCGACGCCCGGCTGGTTGAACGCGTCGATGTCCAGCAGCTCGCCGGCGTAGGCGGTGGTCATCTCATAGAAGAAGATCAGCTGGCCGATGGTATGGGCATTGACCTCGGGCAGGGTGATGCACTGGCTCATGCGGCCCTTCTTCATCAGCGCGTACTCGGTGCCCTGACGCTCAGCCTCGATGAGCTGATTCAGGCTCTTGCCGCCCAGGAACGCCACGTCCGGGAACTCCTCGCAGCCGTGGGGGATGGGGCTTTCGGCGCGGAAGTTCTCCACCTTGAGCAGGGTGACGACTTTGTCGTAGGGGCCTTCCGTGTACAGCTGAAGCTGGCTGTGCTGATCGGTCACGCCCAGGGACTTGACCGGCGTCTGGCCGCAGTTCTTGGCCATGCCCTTGCGGGTCACGTTCTTGCCCAGGGACTCGGCCCACAGCTGGCAGAACCAGTCCGCCATGTATTTCAGGCTGTCCGCGTAGGGCATGGTGACCTGGATGTTAATGCCCATGTCCTCCATGCAGATATATTGCAGCACCGCCTCCAGCAGCGCGGGGTTCTCCCACACGCTGTCGCTCTTGCAGCGCGCGTCCATAGCCGCCGCGCCCGCCAGCATCGCGCGCACGTCGATGCCGCACACCGCCGCGGGCAGCAGGCCCACCGGCGACAGCTCGGAGAAGCGTCCGCCCACGCTGCCGGGGATGAAGAACAGGTCGAACCCGTGCTCCTTCGCCAGCTTGATCAGGTTGCCCTTCTCGCAGTCGGTGGTGGCGATGATGTGCTCGGCCCAGCGATCGCCGCACGCCTGCTTGAGCAGCTCGGAGATGGTCAGGTACTGGCTCATCGTCTCCGCGGTCGCGCCGGACTTGGTGATCACATTGAAACACGTCGTCTTGACGTCGATCACGTCCAGCAGGGCACGCATCCGCTCGGGGTCGATGTTGTCCTCGACGTACAGCCGGGGGCCGCCGCGCTTTTCCGCCGGCAGCTCATTATAGTGGAGATGATTCAGCGCCTGCTGCACCGCGATCGGGCCAAGCGCGCTGCCGCCGATGCCCAGCACCACGAAGGTGTCAAACTGCTCGCGCACGCGCGCGGCGGTCTTTTCGATGTGGCAGACGATCTCCTCCTGATTGTAGGGCAGCTCGGTCCAGCCCAGCCAGCCCTGGCCGCGGCTCGCCTGCACGGCCCGGTTCGCCATCGCCGCGAAGGGCGCGTACTCCTCCACCTGCTCCCGGGCCACGCCGTATTGCAGCCCCAGCGTATCCGCCATCATGTTGTTCACATCCAGCACGATGGGCTTTTTGCACATCTCCGCCATATTGATACATCCTTTCCACCCGCCGGAGCGGGGATATTTTCCAACCGATAGTATACCACATTTTCGCCCCGCCGAAAAGGGGCGGGGCAAAAAAACACGCCCTGCGTCTTTTTGCCCCCCGCCGCGGCGATATATCCGTTGACATCCATTTTATGCGCGTGGTATAATACAAGCTGTATTCCTGTGGTCTACGCAGGATGCGGATTGATGAAAGAGAAATTGGAGAGTCCGCGCTGTCGCGTCGAAAAGGGACGCGCCGCGGCGCAAGCATGATGATCAAGACCTGGAAACGCGCCGGCGCGCTGCTGCTCTGCGCGTGCCTGGCGGGATGCGCGTCCGGCTGCGCGGCGCAGTCTGCGCCGAATGCCGCGCCCACCGCCACCGTCGCGCCGGCGGTAAGCGCCGCGGAAAAGACAAGCGGCGTGGGCTTCTATTTTGACACCGTCGTCACCCTGACGCTCTACGGCGCGCCGGAGGGATTGCTGGACGAGCTGTGGGCCGAATGCGCGCGCTACGAGCAGCTTTTGAGCAAAACCGTCGAGGGCAGCGACGTGGATCGGATCAACCGCGCGGCGGGCGAGCCGGTCGCCGTGTCCCCGGAAACCTATGAAATTCTCCGCCGCGCGCGGGAGATCAGCGACGCGTCGGAGCACGCGTTCTCCGTGACCATCGCGCCCATCACCGCCATGTGGGACTTCACCGGCGGCACCCAGCGGATGCCCACGGACGAGGAACGCCTCGCCGCCCTCCCGCTGGTGGACGACACGCGCATCGTGCTGAACGAGGATGGCACGGTCGCCCTGCCTGACGGAATGGAGATCGATCTGGGCGGCATCGCCAAGGGCTACATCGCCGACAAGATTGCGGAAAAGGTCGCGCCGCTGGTCACCGGCGCGGTGCTGTCCTTCGGCGGCAACGTCTACTGCGTGGGTGAAAAGCCCGACGGCAGCGCGTTCCGCGTCGGCGTGCAGGACCCGGACAGCACCTCCGGCAAGTCGCTGGCGATCGTGTCCGTCGGCGACGCCACCGTCGTCACCAGCGGCATCTACGAGCGCCGCTTTGAGAAGGACGGCGTGCTCTACCACCACATTCTTGACCCGAAGGACGGCCTGCCGTCCCGCAGCGACCTGAGCAGCGCGACCATCATCGCCCAAAGCTCGATGACCGCCGACGCGCTGGCCACCGCCTGCATCGTGCTTGGGCGGGAGAAGGCTCTCGCGCTCCTGAGCGAAATGGGGTACGACGGGCTGCTCATCACCCGCGACCGGCAAGTCTACCTGACGGACGGCTTCGCCGAGCGCTACGGCCTGCAAATGCAGGAAAGCGTCCCCGTCCACTGATCATGCGCCCCTGTTCCGGCAACGGAATCAATATATACCTATTTACAGGGAGGAAGCGTCACTATGGAAAACTCTACGCCGACGAAAAAGAAGCAGCTCCCGGCCTACCTGGTACTCGCCATCATCGCGCTTGTCGCGGCGGTGGTGCTGGCCGTCACCAATCAGGTGACAAAAGGCCCCATCCAGGAGCACAAAATGGCCGCGCTGCGCGAGTCCTTCGGGGCCGTCATGCCCGCGGACGACTATGTGGAGCTTACCGTGCCCGCCGGGTACGACGTGAGCAGCCTGTACGAGGCCAAGCAGGGCGGAGAAACCATCGGCTACTGCGTGACCTCCGTCAGCAAGGGCTATAACGGCGACGTGGCCGTGACCCTCGGCGTGGGCACCGACGGCCTGGTCACCGGCTGCGCGGTCGGCGATACCAGCTTTGCCGAAACCCCCGGTTTCGGCGCGCGCGCCAAGGAGGATGCCTTCCAGAATCAGTTCGAGGGCATCGACGCGGTAAACGGCGGCTCCTTTGAAGCGCTCAGCGGCGCGACCGTCACCTCCACCGCCGTGCTGACCGCCACCAACGCGGCCCTGCGCTGCGTGGACGAGGTCGCCCTGCAAAAGACGCCCGCCAGCGATCCGCTGGTGACCTTCGGCGCGAAGGCCAAGTCCGACGCGCCCGCAGCGCCTGCCGCGCCCCTGACGGGCAACGTGCTGGAAGGCTCCGCGAAGGGCTATGGCGACGCGGACGTGCACGTCAGCCTGACCCTTGATGACGCGGGCGCGATCACCGCGCTGACCGTGGACGCGAGCAGCCAGACGCCTGGCCTTGGCCAGCGCTGCATGGAGGCCGAGTTCACCGATCTCTTTATCGGCAAGACGATCCCCGTGGAGGGCGTCGACGTGCTGACCGGCGCGACCATCACCTCCAACGCGGTGATCGAGGCCGTCAACGCCGCCGCTCCCGCCGCCGCGGAGGGGATGACTACCGCTAAGCGGGGCTTCGTCAGCGATGTGACCGTCACCGTCACCACCGACGGCGCGGGCGCGATTGCGTCCCTGACCGTTGATGCCTCCGGCGAGACGGAGGGCCTGGGCCAGCGCTGCGCCGAGGAGGCCTTCACCAGCCAGTTCATCGGCAAGTCCGCCCCGCTCACCCTGGGCGAGGGCATTGACGCGGTTTCCGGCGCGACCATCACCTCCACCGCCGTGGTGGACGCGGTCAACGAGCTGCTGTCCGCGCCGACCTCCGCGCCCGCCGAGGTCATCGAACCCATCGCGGAGCTTGACGGCGCGACCCTGGGCGTGAAGCCCGACGGCGCGGCGGTGATCGTGCCCGCCGACGGCTACACCGGTAGCCTGAACGTGAACCTGACCGTCGAGAACGGCAGCGTCACGGACGGCGCGCTGAACACCGGCGCGGCCAATGAGCCGGAAGCCCCCGCGGACGGCCTGACCGCCGCCAAGCACGGCTTCGCCAGCGACGTCACCGTCACCGTCACCACCGACGACGCGGGCGCGATTGCGTCCCTGTCCGTCGATGCGTCCGGCGAGACAGAGGGCTTCGGCCAGCGCTGCGCGGGCGAGGACTTCACCAATCAGTTCATCGGCAAGGCTGCTCCCTTCACTATCGGTGAGAATGTCGACGTGCTCTCCGGCGCGACTATTACCTCCACCGCCGTCATCGACGCGCTCAACGAGCTGCTGCCCGCCGCTCCCGCCACCGAGCCGGAAGCCCCCGCGGACGGCCTGACCGCCGCCAAGCACGGCTTCGCCAGCGACGTCACCGTCACCGTCACCACCGACGACGCGGGCGCGATTGCGTCCCTGTCCGTCGATGCGTCCGGCGAGACAGAGGGCTTCGGCCAGCGCTGCGCGGGCGAGGACTTCACCAATCAGTTCATCGGCAAGGCTGCTCCCTTCACTATCGGTGAGAATGTCGACGTGCTCTCCGGCGCGACTATTACCTCCACCGCCGTCATCGACGCGCTCAACGAGCTGCTGCCCGCCGCTCCCGCCACCGAGCCGGAAGCCCCCGCGGACGAAACGGAAGAACCCGCCACGGACACCGTGACCTCCGCCACCAAGGCGGAAGAGCCTGCCGAAGAGCAGGTCGAGCCGGAAGCCCCCGCCGCGCCTGCCAACGCCACCGTGACCGGCGTGGCCCCCGGCAAGATGAGCGACGTGGTTGTCAAGGTTACGACCAACGCGGAGGGCAAGATTTCCTCCCTTGTGATCAACGCCACCGGCGAGACGAAGAACGTCGGTACCCGCGTGATGACCAACGGCAAGTTCGCCAAGCAGTTCACCGGTCTGACCGCTCCCGTGACCCTCGGTGAGGATGTCGATGCGCTCTCCGGCGCGACCGTCACCTCCCAGGCCGTTGTGGACGCAGTCAATAACGCGCTCACCCAGCCCGTTGAGGAAGCGCCCGCCACGGACACCGTGACCTCCGCCACCAAGGCGGAAGAGCCTGCCGAAGAGCAGGTCGAGCCGGAAGCCCCCGCCGCGCCTGCCAACGCCACCGTGACCGGCGTGGCCCCCGGCAAGATGAGCGACGTGGTTGTCAAGGTTACGACCAACGCGGAGGGCAAGATTTCCTCCCTTGTGATCAACGCCACCGGCGAGACGAAGAACGTCGGTACCCGCGTGATGACCAACGGCAAGTTCGCCAAGCAGTTCACCGGTCTGACCGCTCCCGTGACCCTCGGTGAGGATGTCGATGCGCTCTCCGGCGCAACCGTCACCTCCCAGGCTGTTGTGGACGCAGTCAACAGCGCGCTTGCCCAGTAAGCTCCCCAAAACATAAAACGCGGCCCCGTCTGATTCGCTCAGGCGGGGCCGTTTGTGATCTCACAGCACAATTTGTCCCAGTCGATAGCCGTCCGGCAGCTCCTCCTCCTCCAGGAAGGAGAACGTCTCGTCCGACAGCACGGGCAGGAACGCCGCGTAGGGCAGCCGGTCGAACTCGCAGCCGTAGCTGCTCGCGCCGAACCAGCCGCCCTCCTTCGCCCGCAGGTTCAAATCCCGGGCGAACTTGGTGTGGTTGGAGCAGTCGTGCACGGCAATCCCCCACTCCTCCTCGGCGGCCTGACGCATCAGCTTGAGCGTCAGCGACCGGCTCCAGATCGGCGACAGGTAGCCCAATCGCGTCATGTACAGGTTCTCCCCCTCGTAGTTGGGGAGGTTGTTCTCGTTCAGGTGCAGCTCGGCGCAGTTCATGAAGTCGATCCCCGTGGCGAGGATCGCGTCCTTCTTGCGCTGGAAGGCGTCGTACAATTCCGGCGTCATGGGCGTTTCGACGCCCACCTGCGGGATGTACCGCTTCGCCGTCGCCATGCTCGCGATCACGCTGTCCGCGCAGCCCGACGCGCCCAAGTTGAACCGCAGCTCGTCCAGCCCGGCCTCGCCCAGCGCGCGGAGGTTCTCCTCGGTACACAGGGTGCCGTTGGTATACAGGTGCTGATGCACCCCCGCCGCGTGGAACCGGCGGATCACGCCGTAATACAGCTCGATCTCCATGAACGGCTCCAGGTAGACGTAGGCAATGCCGGTGGGCCGCTTGTCGATGGAGAGCAGCAGGTCGATGTCACGCTCGTAGAACTTGGTGCCGCCGATCTCCCACAGGCCCTCGCCGATGGGCGGAATCCTGTCCAGCTCACCGTAATTGTAGCAGAACTTGCACTGCACATTGCACCGGTTCGTCTTGCGGACGGCGCTCAGGCCAGTGCCCAGCAGGCAGGAGCGGCACCCCGCCGGAAAGCGTTCGTCCGGGCCGACATACATCGTGCGCCCGGCCAGCCGCTTCAGGTTCGGAATCTGCGCCGCCAGCTCGTCGTTGCGGCGATCCACCGCCGCCTCAATCTGCGCCAGCGCCGCGTAGGCCAGCTCCTGCTGGCGCGGCGGCAGCGGCTCATCCTCCGGCAGCTGGGCAAAAAAGCTGAACCAGGCCAGCGCGTCCCGCTTGGAAATCTTCATACAAATCCTCCGCTTCTTTTGTTTGTTTCATTATAGCACATCTTTTTCCGCCGGTATAGCCCGACTTTTTCCCGCCGCCTCTCGACAAACGGCGAAAAGTGACGTACAATAATGCCGGCATCGTATTGTCGAACCAGAAAGGAAGAACCGTCTATGGACAAGCATCTTTCCGATATGACGCTGGAGGAAATCCTCCGCCCCGAGGGGCACGAATGCTCCTGCGGGAAAACCCATCGGTGCGACCTGAAATATTTGAAGGTCGGCAAGGGCGTCGTCGCCTGCCTGCCGGAGGCGCTCAAAGCGCTGGGCGTGAAGCGCCCCTTTGTGGTGATGGATTCCAACACGCAGAAGGCCGCGGGCGACAAGGTGGAAGCGGCGCTCGCGAACGTGCCGCACACGTCCTTCGTGTTCCCCGTCAAGGGCCGGATGGAGCCGGACGAGCGGGCCGTCGGCAGCCTGACCATGGCCTTTGACCCCGCCTGCGACGTGCTGTTAGCCGTGGGCAGCGGCGTAATCAACGACTGCTGCAAGGTGGTCGCCCACGCGGCGGGACTGCCCAGCATGGTGGTGTGCACCGCGCCGAGCATGGACGGGTACGCCTCCAACTCCTCCTCGATGATTCAGAACCGGGTCAAGGTCAGCCTGTACAACAGCTGCCCGCAGGCCATCCTGGCGGATACGGACATCCTGAAAACCGCGCCGGACATCATGCTGCAGGCCGGCCTGGGCGATATGCTGGCAAAGTACGTCTCCGTGTGCGAGTGGCGCATCAGCCACCTGATCTATGGTGATCCTTACTGTGAGGAAATCGCGGGCCTGGTGCGCGCGAGCCTGAAAAAGATCGTCGCTCACGCGGACGGCCTGATGCGCCGCGAGGACGCGGCCATCGCCGCCGTCGTCGAGGGGTTGATTCTCTCCGGCGTGGCGATGGCCTTCGCCGAGATCAGCCGCCCCGCCAGCGGCCTGGAGCACTATTTCAGCCACCTGTGGGAGATGCAGTCGCTCCAGCGCGGCACGCCCTCCGACCTGCACGGCATTCAGGTGGGCGTGGGCACGCTGCTGACGCTGTGGATTTACGAGCACGTTCTGACGATCGACCGCCCCGATTTCGCCCGGGCGCGTCAGGCGATGGCGGACTTCTCCCCCGCCGCCTGGGAAGCGCAGGTTGATCGCATCTTTGGCGCGACCGCGCCGGAGATCCTCGCGCTGGAAGCCCGCGCCCGCAAGAACGATCCCGCCAAGCACGAAGCGCGCCTCGAGCGGATCGAGACGCGCTGGGACGAGATTCAGCAGATCATCCGGGAGGAGCTGCCCACCCGGGCATCCATTCATGCGCTGATGGCCTCCTGCGGGATGCCGCTCTCTCCTGCCGACCTGCACCTGACCCCCGACGACACGCGGGACGCGCTGCTGGGCAGCCGGGACATCCGCGACAAGTACCTCACCAGCAGCCTGCTGTGGGATCTGGGGCTGCTGGCGGAAACCGCCGATCAGGTGGCCGCGCTCAAGGACTGATCAGCTCTCGATGGATTCCAGCCACAGGTCGAGCGCTTCCTCCGTGTCAAAGCCCTTGCCCGCGCGCAGCTCCTCCTGGTAAGCGTCAGGCAGGTCGGTCAGCAGCACGCCCGTCTCCTTGATGAGCGCCAGCGCGTCGCCGTACTGGTTGCGGAAGGCGCACAGGTGGCCGCTGTCATCCGGCATGAGCACAACGTGCTCCGGGCAGTAGATGTCCAGCGCGCGCTCCATCTCCACCTGCTCGGGCGAAAAGGCGGTCACCTGCCACTGGTCGTAGGCCGCCTCCACCTCGGCGCGGCCCTTGCCCACCAGCTCGGTGGGCACGACCTGCCGCCTGGTCAGCTCGTGCCCGCAGGGCGTGAACGTCATGTGCTGCGTCACCTGGCAGGTTTCCAGCAGCAGCGCGGCGGCGTCGCTGCCCGCCTGCGCCGCGGCCGGGCCGTCCTCGGGCGCGGCGGCGCGGCGCGGCGTGAGGCCGACAATCAGCAGCGCCGCCATCGCCAGCAGCGTCACCGTGCCCAGCAGCAGCTGCCGCCGGTCGATCACCGCCTTCACGGCGGGCTTTTCCTGTTCCTGATCCCATTTTCTCATTGCGGTCGCTCCTTCCATTGATGGGGTTATCCTGTCCGGAGGCGCGGCCTTTTATCCATTTGAAGGGAAGTGTTTTTATGTCCTGTACACCCCGCGCCGTCCTCTTTGACCTGGACGGCACGCTGACGAACACGCTCGACGACATCGCCGGCGCCATGAACCGCGCCCTGGCCCGCCACCAGCTGCCGCCTTGGCCCGTGGACGATTACCGCTATCTGGTGGGCGACGGTGCAAAGAAGCTGGCGGAGCGCGCCGTCCGCGACCGCATCGACCTGAAGGAGGCGGTGCTGGCGGACTATCAGGCGGACTATGAGACGCACAACCTGATCGCAACGCGGCCCTACGACGGCATTCCCGCGCTGCTTCGGGCGCTGGAGACGCGCGGCCTGCGGCTGTGCGTGCTCTCCAACAAGCCGGACGCGGACACGCGCACAGTCGTCCGGCACTTCTTCCCCGACGTGTCCTTCGCCGACGTGCGGGGCCAGCGGGAGGGCGTGCCCGTCAAGCCTGATCCCACCGCCGCGCTGGACGTGGCCCGCGGCTTGGGTTTGACGCCCGCGGAATTCCTGTACCTGGGCGATACCGCCGTCGATATGCGCTGCGCCCGCGCCGCGGGGATGCGCCCGATCGGCGTATTGTGGGGCTTCCGCACCGCCGAGGAGCTGACCGAAGCCGGCGCGGAACGGCTGATCCGTCAGCCGCTTGAGCTGCTTGATGAATTATCTTTGTAACATATTCGTCATATCTCTTTACAAAATCGTGATCTTCTGCTATACTTCTTCCTGTGATCAAAGCACGGCCCCTGGCCGTGATGAAACCAGGAGGAAGCTTTTATGTGGAAGAAACGGAGGATTCTGCTAATTGCCGTCGCGCTGCTTTTATCGCTGACCGCACAGGCGATGGCGGCCTCTTATTCGACGCTGCGCCCCAACGATCAGGGCGACGAGGTGCGGCAGATGCAGACCGCCCTCAATCAGCTCGGCTACGCCACCGGCGGCATCGACGGCAAGTACGGTCCGGCCACGGAGGCGGCCGTCCGGCTGTTCCAGAGCCAGCACGGCCTGACGGTCGACGGCAAGGCGGGCCAGCAGACGCTGACGCTGCTCTATCAGCTGACGAGCCAGTCCACAACGGCGCCGAGCGTCTCCGATTCGCTGGCCAGCGGGATCAGCAAGGACGCGCTGTTCGGCGGCAATTATGCGACGATCAAATACGGCGACCGCGGCAACCGCGTCTCCACGCTTCAGGACGCGCTGAACACCCTGGGTTTCACGGTCGGCAAGGTGGACGGCCGCTTCGGCAAGAGCACCGAGCAGGCAGTCGTCTCTTTTCAGCAGGTCAACGGATTGACCGCCGACGGCAAGGCGGGTCAGCTGACGCTCAAGCACCTCGAAAAGGTTATGAGCGGACAGTCGGTGCCCGTCTACACGCCTCCGGCCAGCAGCGACAACAATAACAGCAATACCAACAATAGCAACAATAACCAGGGCAACGCGAATACCGGTTACACCGTGCCCACCCGCACCCTGCGCTCCGGCGACTCGGGCGAGGATGTGCGTACCGTCCAGCGCCGCCTGCAGGAGCTGAGCTACTACACCGGCACGCTGGATGGAAAGTACGGCTCCGGCACCGTCGCGGCAGTGAAGCTCTTCCAGCAGCGAAACGGCCTGACCGCCGACGGCAAGGCCGGCACGAAGACCTATGCGGCGCTGTTCTCCCAGAGTGCGATCGCCAACACTGCCACGCCTGTCGCGCCCAGCGCCCCTTACACGAACCTGTCCATCGGATCAACGGGTGACGCCGTGAGCTACTTGCAGGCCGCGCTGCTCACCCTCAAGTACACGGTCAACGTCACCGGTACCTATGACGCGACGACCCGCGCGGCCGTCGTCGCCTTCCAGCAGCGCAACGGCCTGACCGCCGACGGCATTGCCGGCAAGAAAACGCAGGAGAAGCTCTACTCCGGCAGCTGCGTGACCGGCGACACCGCCCTGCCCTCCGTTCCCGACGGCGCGGGCACCGACGTGACCCCGCCCAGCGTCAGCCAGCTGAAGCTGCTGCACTGGTTCAACGACATCAAGCCGACCCTCAAGAGCCGCTGCATCTTCACCATTTATGACCCCGCGACGGGCCTGAGCTGGAAGCTCCGGCTCTACTCCGCCGGCCGCCACGCGGACTCCGAGCCGCTGACGCTGACCGACACGCAGGTGATGTTCAAGGCCTTCGGCAACCAGAATACCTGGACTCAGAAGCCGGTGTACGTCCTGCTGCCCAGCGGCACCTGGACCATCGCCGCGATGCACAACGTGCCGCACCTGTCCGGCTCCATCAAGGACAACGGCTTCGACGGCCACCTGTGCGTCCACTTCCTGCGGACGATGTCCGAGGCCGAGAAGAACGACCCGAAGTACGGCGTCTCCAATCAAAAGACCATCCGGCAGTTCTGGAAGAGCCTGACCGGACAGGAAATCACCTATTAATCCCGCCCGATGGGCAACAAAAAAAGCGGCGCGCGCCGCTTTTTTTGTTACGCTGACTGTAAAAAACCATAGGAGGTTTTGGAGGGGCCGCAGCCACTTTTTTTGATTTGTTTACAGCTTCCGGTATTCCGTCATCATCATGGTCAGGAAGCACGCGAGGCCGCCCAGGAAGTTCGAGATCGGCTCCGCCAGGAATACGCCCATCACGCCCAGACCGCCGATTCTCGGCAGCAGCACCGTCAGCGGAATGACGATGATCACCTTGCGCAGCAGGGAAAAGAAGATCGCCTTTTTCGACCTGCCCAGCGCGACGAAGGTCGACTGCCCGGCGAACTGGAACGACATCATGAAAAAGCCCATGAAGAAGCATAGCATCGGCGCGCGCCCGGCGGCCCAGATGGTCGCGTCCGGCGTGAACAGGCGCATGAACGCCTCCGGGAAGCACATCGTCATCGCCCAGGCCAGGAGAGTGTACACAAGCCCTGCCAGCGATGTGAAGCGAATCCCCTGCTTGACCCGCTCGTTGCGCTGTGCGCCATAGTTGTAGCTGAGGATCGGCTGAGAGCCGGAGGTCAGCGCGTTCACCGGCAGCGTGACGATTTCCCGGACGGAGTTGATGATCGTCATCACGCCGATGTACAGGTCGCCGCCGTAGATCGACAGCGTCGCGTTGCACACGGCCTGCGTCGCGCCGGTAGTCGCCGACATGATGAAGCCGGACAGCCCCAGCGTGACGCTTTCACGAATCAGCGGCCAGTCGAATCGGAACAGATCACGGCGGCCGATGCGCACCACCGCCTTCCTGCCGAACAGGAAGCGCAGCACCCACACCGCCGACACGAACTGGGAGATCACCGTCGCCAGCGCCGCGCCGGTCACGCCCAGGTGCAGCACGAAGATGAACAGCGGGTCGAGCACCAGGTTCAGCGCCGCGCCGATGACGGTCGTCAGCATTCCAATTCGCGGGAAGCCCTGCAAATTGATGAACCGGTTCATGCCCGTGCCGACCGATAGGAACACCGTGCCCAGCAGGTACACCGACAAATACTGCCGGGCGAAGGAATAGGTCGCCTCGCTCGCGCCGAAGAGGAACAGCAGCGGCCTCATCACCGCCAGCATGAGCACGGTCAGCGCCGCGCCCACGCACAGCTGCATCGTCAGCGTGACGGCCTCTATGCGGGCGGCGCGATCATCGTCGCCGCAGCCGCGGGCCATGGCGCACAGCGGCGCGCCGCCGGTGGAGAATAGGTTGATAAACGCCGCCACCAGCGTGATCAGCGGGAAGGTCAGCCCGACGCCCGTCAGCGCCAGGCCGGACTCGTCCCCGGGAATGTGGCCGATATAGACCCGATCCACCACGTTATAGAGCACCTGCACCAGCTGCGCCACCGTCAGCGGCAGCGCCTGCGATAAAATCAGCCGCCCAACCCTGCCCTCGCCGAAATTGCCCTTGTCCGTCCCCTGCATCCGCGAAGCCCTCTTTCCGCCGCCTTGAAAGCGGCACAATCCATCCTTATTCCCCATTTTCCGCCGAATCTCCTGCCTGACGGTCACTTTTCCCGGCGTTCAAAATTGATCGGAGAATCAGCATTGGACACAGCCGCGCCGACGTGCTATGATAGAGGCGAGAGGCGCGCTCGCGCGGGGCAGCGCCGCGCTCTCCCCGAACAGGCAAAGGAGGAAAAGCCATGGCAATCAAGCAGACGGCCGGGCGCGACGGCCTGGGGGACTTTGCCCCCAAATTCGCGCAGCTCAACGACGACGTGCTCTTTGGCGAGGTGTGGAGCCGGGAGGACAAGCTCTCCCTGCGCGACCGCTCGCTGGTGACGGTGACGGCCCTGATGGCGCAGGGGTTGACCGATTCCTCCTTCCGCTTCCATTTGGAGAGCGCGAAAAAGAACGGCGTCACCCGCGAGGAGATCGCGGAAATCCTGACCCACGCGGCTTTCTACGCAGGTTGGCCCAAGGCGTGGGCAGCTTTCCGCCTGGCCAAGGAGGTCTGGGGGCAGGAATCCGACGCTACGGACGCGAAGGCGGCGCACGCGGCCTCGATGGTGTTCCCCATCGGCGCGCCCAACGACGGCTTCAAGCAGTATTTCATCGGCCAGAGCTACCTCGCGCCGCTGTCCACAAAGCAGGTGGGCATCTTCAACGTGACCTTCGAGCCGGGCTGCCGCAACAACTGGCATATTCACCATGCGGAGCAGGGCGGCGGACAGATCCTCGTGTGCGTGGCCGGGCGCGGCTGGTATCAGGAGGAGGGCAAGCCCGCGCAGCTGATGACGCCGGGCGACGTGGTAAACATCCCCGTGGGCGTGAAGCACTGGCACGGCGCGGCGGCAGACAGCTGGTTCAGCCATCTGGCCGTCGAGGTGCCAGGCGTAAACGGCCGCAACGAGTGGCTGGAGCCGGTGACCGACGCGCAGTATCCTTCCCGCTGACGGAAGCGCGCGAGGCTCTCGCCGCAGGGCGCGCGGTTTGTTTCGGCAGAACGCGCTCCCCGGCGCGGCGCTTCTGCTTGCTCAGCCCGACAAAAACGCCTTGAAATCAAGCGATTTCAAGGCGTTTCGCGTGCGTGGAGCATAGGAGATTCGAACTCCTGACCCCAACACTGCCAGTGTTGTGCGCTACCAACTGCGCTAATGCCCCGCGAACAAATATGAGTATATCATACGTTTGGGGATTTGTAAAGAGGGAATTTGCGGTTTTTGCAAAAAAATTAGCCGGAGGAAAGCCTCCCCCGGCACGATTCGCGGTCAGAAAATGCTTTTCAGCAGCATTCCGCCGCCGAAAATGACCATCGGTACGCCGAGCAGCGCGCCGACGAGCGTCATGCACAGGGCGACGCCCAGCGTGCAAGTCAGCAGCCCCAGGCCAAAGGCGACCAGCCGCCCCGCGGCGCTCAGCACCAGCTCGATCATCCGCACGGCCAGCGAAAAGGGCCAGGTCAGCAGGCGCAGCATCGTCATCAACCTCCTTCTTGAGGCTGATGATACCTCGCCCGCGCCGCTTTTTCCAGGGGAAAACGATGAGAAATCCGTGAGAAGTTTCTCATCAATCGGGGTATGCCTGCCGGAAGCCGCGGCGCTCCGCGACGGCCAGCACCGTCAAAAAGACGACCATCACCGCGTAGAGCAGCAGAATAGGCAGGCTGCTCTTGTCCAGCGCGAACTCCACCGCAACGAACACGCCCGCGCAGCCCACGCCAATGAGCGGCGGCAGGAAGCGTGTTTTCCCCGGCGCGGCCTTGACGGCGTAGAGGATCAGCGTGCCCTCCACCACCAGCATCGCGACCAGCTGCTCCACCCGCACAAACAGCCAGCAAATGCTGTCGCTGTGCAGGCTCTCGCAGAGGATCTGCGTCAGGCACAGGTAATACAGCGCGCGGACAAACCGCAGCCGCCGCAGGCGAACCGTGCCTGCGGCCACCGCCAGCGCGCACAGCGTTTCCAGCATGAACACGGCCAGATAGCGCTCGCCCCACTCGTTCCCGATCGTCGCCGGGAAGAAGGACAGCGCCGCCGCGTCGGTATACATTCCCCAGCCGACCTGCTCCTCCTGCAAAAAGATACAGCCGAAGCGGGCCAGCGCCACCAGCAGCGCGCCGACGGGGGCGAAGGCGTCCAGCGCGTCCATCACGCGCACGCGTCGAATCTTGCCCGCCAGCGCCACCGCGAGGATCACCCCCACCGCGCCGCCGGTCATGCACCAGGTGCGCGCCGACACAGACGTAATCGACGCCCACCAGCCTTCCGCCAGCACAAAGCTCAGCTGCGTCAGGCAGTACGCCGCCTTGGCGCACACCGCGCCCAGCGGCGCGCCGAGCAGCAGCGCGAGCCATCCCAATCCGCCCCGCTTCAGCCGCGCGCGGGCCTGCCATTCCGTCAGCGCCGCGCACAGGAGCGCCGAGGCGGTCATCCAGAGCACATATTTCATCGGCATCGGTTGCTTACTCCTCCGGCGTATAGGCGCTGGCGAAGTAGACGATGTCCGTCACCGCCCGCGCGTTGCGGTCCTCCTTGTTGATCAGCTGGCCCAGGAACACCATCTGCGTGGACTGCCCGCCGTCCAGCAGGTAGGCCACCTCGATGTGATCGGCCAGGGACTGCACCAGCGCCACCATTTCCTGCGCCGTGCAGCCGACCGACCGGCAGCAGACCACCATGTAGCTCAGCGGGCCGAGCTGCATGATGCACATCCGCTCGCTGCGGCTCTCCGGCGCGCTCATGACCGGGCTGCTGCTCTCGTCCAGCACCACCTCATCGTCCACAATCAGCGCCGGGCCGAAGGAAAACGCGTTGATAACCTTCTTGCCCTCCCAGGTCGTCTTGTCCTGGTGCACCGGGTCGTCCTTTGCCAGGATGACGTGGAAGTCGCCGTCCTCGTCGATGAGCAGCACGTCCTGATGCTCGCCCAGGTTGTCGCGGAACACAACGCCCTGTCGGAGCAGGTAGCACTCCGGCCGCTCGCCGTAAAAGTCGCCGTCAATCGCCAGCACCGCGTTCACCCTCCGCGCCAGCACCTGCGCCTTGATGCGGTTGCGCTGGTCGAAGCCGTTGGCCGCCGCCGTGCGCAGCTGGGACGCGTCGGCGATGGTGACGGTGGCGTAGTAGTAGGTGCAGTTGAAGTCCGTATCCTGGTTGTCCACCCGGAAGCGCTCCACATGGATGGACGGATCGTCGTAGACGGTCACGTTCCGCTCGAATTTCGCGTCATAGGGCATCCCGCCGGAAAAGTCGATCGGCAGGGGCGCGACGTCCGCCATCGCGGCGGGGAGCAGGGTCAGGAGCAGGAGCAGCAGCGCGCCTGCCAGGGCGTTTCGCATCGCTTTCATCGTTTTCATCCTCCGTTAGGGCAGGTATTCGGCGCGGGAGGGCACCTCGACGTCCCAGTCCACATAGCCGCCGCCGTTGAAAATATAATAGATCGTATCGTAATGCTTGTGATGCCGCCAGCTCGTGCCGGGGATCAGGGAGCCGTCCTCCCGCATGATGTTGCCGGTGGAGCCGTAGCACCGCGTCACGATTTGGCAGTTGGGCTGATGCTCCCGCAGCTTGTCGATCTCCTCCTGGGTGATGCGCTTGTTCATCATCAGCCAGACGCGCTCCAGATGCGGCAGGTCGTACAGGGGCGACAGGTCGGAGATGTCGTTGAAGCACAGGTTGACGTCCCGCAGGTTGGTCAGCTTGGCCAACGGCGAGATGTCAGTGATCTTGTTGATGAACAGCTCGACGTACTCCAGATCGGTCTGACAGGCGATGGGCGTGATGTCGGAGATGTTCGCATCCGCCGCGATGAGGATTTTCAGCTTGCTGCAATCGTAGAGGAACTCGAGGTTCATGATGGTGTTATGTCCCACGTCCAGCGCCAGCAGGTTGGGACAGTGGGCGAAGTTGCCCATGTTGTGGGCGTACAGGTACGGCTGCTTGCCCAGGGTGGAAAAGGCCGTCGCGTCGGTGCGCACGGAATGCCGCTGGTTGAGTTGCAGCGTCAGGCCGAAAAAGACGTCCGGGTGACGATCAAACAGCTTTTCCCGCTGCTCCTTTTTCAGCCGCGCATCCCACATATACACGTTTTTCAGGTTCGGCAGACAGTCCAGCGCGTCGCACAGCTCGTCAATCTTGCCGACCTGCGCCTGCTCGAAGGTCACGTCCGTATCCTCGGTGGACACGGTCGTCCCCCACACGTCCACCGTCCAGCGCAGATGGCGCGCCGGATACCGGGCCAGCAGCGCCCGCCGCTCGTCCACGGTGAGCGCGACCCCGGTCAGGTCGATCTCGGCGCTGTCCGACGCGTCGATGGCCGCGCACAGCGCGTCGAACGTCTCAAACGCCTGTCCGGTCAGGTCAAGCGCGCCCTCCGCCGACGCGGGAACAGCCGCCGTCAGCAGCAGGGTCAGCAGCAGGCACAGGATGATCCGCCTCGAAAAATTCAAAGCGCCGCGCATGGTTCTTCCGCCTCCTCCATCCGCTTCCAATGCCCTCTATTTTATCATGCGGCGAAGGGCAAGTCAACCGATTGCCCGCGTCCACCCGCGCGGAGAAAATAAAAAAATCTTCCAACGTCCGAAAATTTGGCTCGTGTTCTTCGTCTAACAGGTATACAATGGAGGAAATCGCAGCGGGAGGTGAAGTCCGGTGGCACGCGGCGCGGCGCAGGTGCGGGAAGCGATGGTGGAAAAATGGATCGCCGAGTACGGCACGGCGGTAAAGCGCGTCTGTTTCGTCATGCTCGCGGACGCGGATCAGGCGCAGGACGCGATGCAGGAGACATTCTTCAAGGCGTGGCGAAGCATGGCGCAGTTTGAGGGGCGGAACGGCGCGAGCGAAAAAACCTGGCTGATGCACATCGCCACCAACGTCTGCCGGGACATGAAGCGCTCCCGCTGGTTCCGGCACGTCGATCAGCGCCGCTCCGTCGAGGACGTGCTGCGATTTTCCTCCGCAGCGTCCCCGGGCGACCGGGCGCTGCTGATGGACATCATGGCGCTTCCGGAGCGATACCGGCAGGTCATCCTGCTGTACTACTATCAGAACATGAACATTGAGGAGGTCGCGGAGGCGCTGTCTGTGAGCAAGTCCACAGTGCACGGCCGTCTGCACCGGGCCGAGGGTCAGCTCCGATCGGTTCTTATGGGAGGTGAATGTCATGACCCGTGAAATCATCCGCGCCATCGACGGCGGACTTTGCTCGCTGCAAGTCACGCAGCAGGATCATGACGCGATCCTGCGCCGCATCCGCGCCGCCGAAGCGCCGAAGCAGACGCGTCGTCTGTCCGCGCCCGCGCTGGCCGCGATGGCGGCGGCGGTGATCCTGTGCGTGCTGGCTGCCGTCCTGCTCGCCCGTCCGCCCGCTGAGGACGTGCTGATCCCCCTGAGCGACGGCACGGAGGAAGCGTTCACCCCCGTTCCCGTGCTCGACCCTGCCGAGCGGGTCAAGCGGTTCGTCGAGGAGGTCGTGATGACCTTCTCGCTGGACAGCGAGCACTCCGACCGGTACACCGCCGAGGAGACAAACGTCCTGCTGGAGCAGGCGAAGGTGTGGGACATCGCGCTGTGGCCGCGCCACGAGGTCGTTGTGCGGGAAGCCGTATGGCGGGGCGAAGCGATCGGCCGCGCGAAGCTGATCGTGATGCTGTGCGAGTCCGGCCTGGACGCGCGGTATGAGCTTTGGCCGCTGGAAACGCAGTACTGGTTGCGGGGGACGGTGTTCGCCGCCCTGGGCCTGGAGGACGGCGACAGCGCGCCCCTGCTGCCCGGCGAGGGCCCCCTGTCCCGCGAGGAGGTCATTGAGGCCGCGCAGAGCGCCCTGGCACGCTACTGGACCGCCGACGTGGCCAGGTCGGTCGCCGATCCGGCGCAGTACGACGTGGGCGTGGAGTTCGCGTCGGCCCGGTACGCGACGGACAAGGGCTTCCAGTCCGGCGACCGCTTCTGGCGCGTGTCCTTCCTGCCCCGCGGCCTGACGGGGCGGCTGTATACGCTGTACCTGACCCCCGACGGCGAGTACCGGCGTTTGGCGGACGGCGACGACATCGGCGCGAACGCGGGTCTGCCGGACGCGACCATTCGGACGCGCTTTTGCAATCTCTACGGCGACGAGCGGTGCTGGTCGCAGGAGACGCTGTATGCTTACTGGCAGGCGCTGCGCGAGAGCGGCAGCACGACCCACCGGCGGGTGATGGCCGCAACGCGCTCCGTCGTCTGCCCGGACACCTCCGCGGCAAAAATCTCCGCGTCGCAGGCGGCGGAAACGGCCAAGACAAAGATGAAGGAGCAGGACGCGCTTGTGCAGAACGTCTTCCTGCTCATGGATGGCGGCGCGCCGGTCTGGCGCGTGTGGCTGACCACCCACGAGGGCGAACTATACGTCGAGGTCGGCGCGCTGACGGGCGTGATCGTGCAGACGGCGACGTTACCCGACAGCGAAGCGGACGCTTCTGTCCTTTCCGCCGGAGCGACGAACAGCGACGATCAGCGCGTCGCGCAGGACGACCCGCCCTGGGAAATGGCGGAGGACGAGTACCGGTTCTACTGGGCCGTCAACCGGCAGGCGGTGATTGAGGAGGTCGAGGAAAACTGGGTCGAAACGCCCTCCGGCTACGGCTGAAATCTCACAAAAGGGGCTGCGGCCCCTCCGACGCCTCTCAAGGATTTGAGGGGCAATCTGAAACCGCCATGGCGACGTTTCCGTCCGCCATGGCGGTTCTTTTGTTCTTCGGTTTTCGCACAGCCGCAGCCGTCACGCCTCCGTCGTTTGCCTATGCAGCAGGCTTTCCATTCGCTCCTCCAGCGTCGGATCAATTTGGAAAAGCCGCATATAGTCGGCAAACGCCGCGTTCAGCTCCTCCGGCGTCTTTTGATAGACGCGAAGCATCGCCTCCGCCATGAAGCGTTTCGCCCCTTCCGATGACTCCCGTCAAATTTCTCCCCTGGACATGGCCGCCAGCGTCAAATTGCGGAACTTGCGCGTCACGGCGGTGGTGCCGGTATCCGTCACGTTCTGCATCAGCAGCAGCGTGACGCGCTCCTTCGGCAGGTTGCAGAAGTAGGTACCCAGCCAGCCGTCCCAGCCGTACCCGCCCAGGCTTGCCAGCCCGGCGACGCGTCCCGGCTCGACGCACACGCGCATCAGCTTGCCGTAGCCGTAGCCGTTCAGGTTGTCCCACAGGCCGTAGCGCGCTTCGGTAATTTGCGGCGTGCGCAGGAACGCCACGCTCGCCGGGCTGAGAATGCGCTGACCCTGGTACACGCCGTCGTTCATCAGCATATCGGCGAAGGCGGCGTAGTCCGCCAGCGTGGACACCAGCCCGGCGCCGCCGCTCTCAAAGGCGGGCCGACGGGTGTAGTCGCCCACGCACAGGTGCAAATCCTGATATGGCTCCAGCCCGCCGGGGACGCGCTTGTAGCACGTCACCAGCCGCCCGCGCTTGCTCTCCGGGACGTAAAAGCCCGTGTCCTCCATGCCCAGCGGCTCGAAAAGCTCCTCCCGCAGGAAGTCCCCGAAGCGCTTGCCGGAGGCGACCTCCACCACCGCGCCGAGCACGTCCGCGCAGGTGCTGTACCGGAAGCGCTCGCCCGGCTGGAAGGCCAGCGGCACCTCGCCCAGCCTGTCGCACAGCGCGACGGTCGACAGGCCGCCGCCCTTGCGCATTTCCTCCGTGTTCGCCTCGAACAGCCGCGCCACCGCCTGCCCGGGCACGTCCGCGTCCGGGTAGGACAGCCCCGCGGTCATGGCGAGCAGATCCATCAGCGTCACCGGGCGAACGGCGGGCGTCAATCCGTCCTCCGTCCACACCTGCTGATTATGGAAGCCGGGCAGGTACTTTTCCACCGGGTCGTACAGGTCGATCTTTCCCCGCTCCATCAGCAGGATGACCGCCGCCGCCGTGACCGGCTTCGACTGGCTGTACAGCCGGAAAATACTGTCCCGGCGGATGGGCTTGCCCGCCTCCACGTCCGCCATGCCCGCCTGGGCGTAGAGCATCTCCGTGCCGCAGCGGCGCACCATCACGCTGATGCCCGCCGCCTCATGGTTTTCGACCGCCTCCGACAGGCAGTCCGTAATCCGTTCCGTAAGCGTCATTGTTCTCTCTCCTTCCGTCCAATCAGTCCAGCGTAAAGGCGACCGTCAGCAGATCGGCGTCCTTGGCGCTGTGACCCGCCATCAGCGTGAACGCGCCCGGCTCCGTCACCCGCTCCTCGTTCCGGTTGACCAGGGAGAAGTCCTCCCGGCGGAGCGGAATCACGACCCGGCGCGTTTCGCCCGCCGCCAGCGTCACCTGCCGGTAGGCGATCAGCCGCTTCACCGGCGTCATCACCGAGGACGTCTCGTCCCGGAAGTAAACCTGCACCGTCTCCTTGCCGGCGACATGACCCGCGTTGGTCACGTCGATGGACAGCGTCAGCGACGGCACGTCGAAGGCCGCGTTTTCGTAGGCGAAGGGCGCGTAGCCGATGCCCTCGCCGAAGGCGAACAGCGGCTCGGCGGGCAGGTCGCAGTACCGCTGCTCGCCGTGCCAGCCGGGCAGATAGTTGTAGTACACCGGCAGCTGACCCGAATGGCGCGGGAAGGTGATCGGCAGCCGCCCGGAGGGATTCAAAACGCCGAAGATCGCCTCGGCGATCGCCGTCCCGGCGAACATTCCGCCGTTGAACCCGCACAGCACCGCGTCCGCCTTTTCCGCCGCGTCGCCCAGGCACAGCGGCTTGGAGGCGACGAGCACCGTCGCCAGCGGAATTCCCAGCGCCCGCAGCGCGTAGAACAGCTCCATTTGCCGCCCGGACAGGTCGAGGTTCGCCCGATCCTTGCCCTCGCCTACCTGGTCGATCATGTCGCCCACGACCAGCACGATCAGATCCGCGCCGCGGGCGGCGGCCACCGCGCCGGGGATGTTGTCCGCGTCCGAAGGCAGCACGCCGCAGCCCGCGCAATATACCGTCTCGATGCCCCGTTCCGCCGCCAGCGCCTCGATGCCCTCCTTCACCGTCACATAGGGGCGGACGGGCGGGTGGGTCGGGTTGGGCATGGGATGGGAGAAGTACGTCCAGTCGCCGTACTGGGCGCGCACGTCGTCCGCGTTGGGCCCGATGATCGCAATGCGCCGGGTTTCCGGTTTGACCGGCAGCGCGCCGCCATTGCGCAGGAGCGTCACGCTGGCGCGGGCGAGCGCCTTCGCGCTTTCGAGGTGCTCCGGGCAGCCAAAGCAGCCCGGGCGGCCCTTCTTTTCCGGATGCTCGAACAGGTTCATGCGGAACTTGACCGTCAGGATGTGGCGGACGGCCTCGTCCACCGCCGACACGTCGAGGCGGCCGCTGTCGATGGCGCGATGCGCCGCGTCAAAGAACGCCGTCGTACTCATGATCATGTCGTTGCCCGCCTCGGCGGCCATGGCGGAGGCCTCGTCCAGGTCAGCCGCGACGTGCTGCGCGCCGACCAGACTGCCCACGTTGCCCCAGTCGGTCACGACAAAGCCGTCAAAGCCCAGCTCGTCACGCAAAATGTCGTGCAGCACCTTGCGGCTGGCGGTGAAGGGCGTGCCGTCCATCGAGCCATAGGCGGTCATGATGGTCGCGCAGCCCGCGTCCACCGCCCGCTTGAACGGCGGCAGGAACACCTCCCGCAGCTTGCGGCAGGTCATTTCGGTGTCGCAGGCGTCCCGCGCGCCAACCGCCTCGCCGTAGCCGATGTAATGCTTCGCGCAGGCCAGGATGCTTTCGTCGCTGTCCAGCCCGTCGCCCTGATAGCCCTCGACAATCGCCGCGCCCATCTCGCCAGCGAGGTAAGGATCCTCGCCGAAGGTCTCGTCCACGCGGCCCCAGCGGGTATCCCGCCCCAGGCACAATACCGGCGAGAACGTCCAGTGCAGCCCGTCGGTGGCGACCTCCCGCGCCGTCACGCGGCCCATCTCCCGCACCAGGTCCCGGTTCCAGGAGCAGGCCGCCGTCAGCTGCGTGGGGAAGATCGTCGCGTGGTCGTTCAGCCCATGGCCGTGGATCGCGTCGATGCCGAAGATCACCGGAATGCCCAGCCGGGTGGCAAGCGCGGTCTGCTGCAGCTCCCGCGCGTCATCCCCCAGCACATGGAGGAAGGAGCCCGCGCCCATTTTCGCCCAGCGCAGCGCCTCCTCCCGCCCGACCATGGCGTAGGGCACCTGCACCATCTGCGCCAGCTTTTCCTCCAGCGTCATTCGCCCCAGCAGCGCCTCCACCTGTGCGGAAACGTTCCTCATCAATTCTCGCCCTCCCTTGCCCGCCGGTTCGCGGGCCTGATTTTTTCCATCCGGATGCTTCCCATAGCAAAAAAGCGGCCTGAAGCCGCCCTTTTTATCCGTTTTCAGCCTTGCAGCCCGTTTTCCTGCCGCTCCATGTTTTCCACGACCACGTCGTAGATTTCGCCCAGAGACGCGCAGTATTTCAGCACTTCCCAAGGCTCATTGGTGTGGAAGTGAATCTTGATCAGATCCTCGTCCCCCACCGCCAGCAGGCAGTCGCCCTTCAGGTGGTTGGTGAAGTAGTCGTTGATCGCGTCCTCGTCCAGGTCGTGGCCCTCGATCAGCAGCTGGGTGTCAAACTTGAATTCCAGCATCTTGATGTTTCTCCTTACGCTCATTGTCGTCCCGCCGCCGCGCGCGCAGGGACGTTATAACATTCGCGGCGGCGGCGGGAAATTCCTGCCGGAAAACTGTTTTTCAGTGGACAATGACCCGCCAGGGCTTCCGGCTGTCCGTCTCGACGACAGGCTGCCCGTCCCGCATGTTCACCTGGTAGGTCGCCGCCACACGGCCCTGCAAATCGGGCACGCGGACGACAGCGGTTTCGCCCTCGGCAAGCTGGTAGACGTGCAGCTCAAGGTTGTCGGTGTAGTCATAGTCCGGGTGGCTGTCGCAAGCGCCCAGGGGCAGCACCGTACCGGGGCGCACCAGCAGCGGCAGCGACAGGAAGCCGTGGCGCTCCTTCCGCCAGTGTCCGCCCTCGACCGCGCCGCCGTCGATCAGGCTCGTCCAGCAGCCGTCGGGCAGGTAGTAGTCTACCTCGCCGCTCTCGCGGAACACCGGCGCGACCAGCAGCTTTTCGCCCAGCATATACTGCCGGTCGAGCGTGTCGCAGGCCGGGTCGTCCGGGAACTCCATCATCATCGGGCGCATCATGGGCACACCCTGCTCGTGGGCCTCCGCCGCGGCGGCGTACAGGTAGGGCATCAGGCGGCACTTCAATTTGGCGAAGAAGCGCACCACGTCGCAGCTCTCCTCGTCAAACAGCCACGGCACCCGGTAGCTGGTGGAGCCGTGCAGCCGACTGTGGCTGGACAAAAGCCCGAACGCCGCCCAGCGCTTGTACACGTCCGCCGGAGCGGTCTGCTCGAAGCCGGAGATGTCGTGGCTCCAGTAGCCGAAGCCGGAGTGGCTCATGCTCAGCCCGGCGCGCAGCGTTTCCGCCATGGAGACATAGCTGGCGCTGTTGTCGCCGCCCCAGTGCACCGGGAACTGCTGGCCGCCCACCGTCGCGCTGCGGGCAAAGAGGATCGCCTCGCCCTCGCCGCGCACCTCCCTGAGCAGGTCAAAGACCATCTGATTGTACAGGAAGGTGTAGTAGTTGTGCATCCGCACCGGGTCGGAGCCGTCGTACCAGGCAATTTCCCGGACGGGAATGCGCTCGCCGAAGTCCGTCTTGAAGCA
>CAZRLM010000020.1:0-29308 GCA_964600835.1 uncultured Oscillospiraceae bacterium | reverse complement strand
GGAAATGAAAAAAAGTGCGCAGATCAATCGCGTAGGCCAGCCGGGTGAACGTGCCGGTGGTAACGGCGATGCCGCGCAGAAAATCGCCGCACGCCTGAGGAAGCGTCCGCGTGATTTCGCGAATCTGCAAAATGCGCTTCGCGTCAATTTGCTCGCGGTAGCTGGAATCAGCCATCCAGCACTCCCCCTTCCGTTTCAAATGGCCAAACTATTCGTGAAACTGTGGTTTAGCGAATAGTTGTAACGACTTCCCCATCCTCCAAATTGTCCGCAAGGCCGTGCGCCTGATACAGCGAAAGCATCTGCCTGTACGTCAGCTTCTGGCTGAACAGCAGCCGAAACGTCGCTGTTTTTTCTTTGCCGTCCCGCTTCAGCTGCTCCAGCCGCTGTTCCGCGTCCCGGCAGCTCGTCTCGATGACGGACTGCATCTGCCGATAGCGGCGCAGCGCTTCGTCATCTGTCATCATGGCACATCTGCCTCCGCGTGCTTTCATTCTTCTTCTCTCGGGGTGTTGATTCGCCGGTACTCCTCGATGGCTCCCCTCGCCAGCTCGTCGCAGCGGTTGTTTTCTGGATGATCGGAATGCCCCTTGACCTTGACGAAGGTGACGTGATGCTTCGCAGTCTGCGCCAAAAGGATGAACCACAGATCCTGATTCTCCACCGGCGCGCCGGACGCGGTTTTCCAGCCCTTGCGCTTCCAACCGTCGATCCAGTGATCCTGGAAGGCCTGCACCATATAGTTGGAATCGGAATACAGCGTCACGTCGCACGGCTCTTTCAGCGCGCCCAAGGCGCTGATGGCGGCGAATAGCTCCATGCGGTTGTTGGTTGTTCCGGCCATATAGCCGCTCATTTCCTTGCGATGCGGCCCAAATTCCAGAATCGCGCCCCAGCCGCCGGGGCCGGGATTGCCGGAGCAGGCTCCGTCCGTATACATATTAACCCGTTTACGCGGTGCGGTGGTCAATCGAAACCACTCCTGTTCGTGATATTTTGATGGGTTATTTGGACATCTCGCGTGACTTTTCCGCGCAGGCGGCCATCGCGTCCATAATGGCGGAACGGAAACCCTTGCGTTCCAGCGTTTCCACGGCCTCAATCGTCGTTCCTGCCGGTGAACAGACCGCGTCCTTCAGGCTGGCGGGATGCGTGCCGGATTGCAGCACCATCAGCGCGCTGCCCAGCACGGCCTGCGCGGCCATTTCGTAGGCGCAGGAGCGCGGTAAGCCTTCCTTCACGCCCGCGTCCGCCATGGCTTCGATCATCATAAAGACGTAGGCGGGGCTGGAGCCGCTGATGGCGACCACGCCGTCAAAGAGCCGTTCCGGCAGGACGATGGTACGCCCGCAGGCGTCGAAAATGCCGCGGGCAAAGCTGAAATCCTCCTCGGAGAAGGTGGAATCATCACACAGCGCCGTCATGCCCTCGCCGACCATGGCGGGCGTATTGGGCATCACGCGGAGGTAGGTGGCGCCGGTTCCTTCCAGCGCGTCGGCCAGCATGGCGACCGTCCATCCGGCGGCAATGGAGATCAGCGCCTTGCCCGCCAGCGACGGGCGCACGCTGTCAAGCACGCCTTGCAAATACTGCGGCTTGACCGCGAGGATGATCATGTCGGACTGCTCGACGCATTGCGCCGCGTCCGTGCAATAGGACGCGCCGGGAATCTCCGCGGACAGTTCGTCCAGCTTCCGGCCGCTTTTATCGCAGATCGTGAGCTGGGACGCAGGGATAAAGTCCGCCCCGATCATCCCGCGCAGAATGGCGCTGCCCATGTTGCCAGCGCCAACCAATCCGATACGACGCATCAGATAGCCGCCTCCCCTTTCGGTCAATCCATCCGTTTCATTATAGCATAAAAAACGCCGCGCGCAAGGTGTTTTTCATCCATACGACGCGGCGCTGAAAATCGGCATGCCTGCTTTTATAGAATGTAGCGGCGCAGATCGGTTTTGTTTTCCCCTCTCAGATGCTCACGCACATAATCCCCGTTGATCTGCAGCTCAAAGGGCGGCATTGCCTCGTCTCCGGCGTTGAAGGACACGTCCTCCAGAAGCTGCTCAAACACCGCGTGCAGGCGACGCGCGCCGATATCCTCGCCGTTCTCATTGGCGCTGAAAGCCGCTTCCGCAATGGCTTCGATGGCGGAATCCTCAAAGGTGAGCATCACCCGGTCAACCGCCAGCAGCGCGTGATACTGGCGCGTCAGCGCGTTCTCCGGCTGGGTCAGGATGCGACAGAAATCCTCTTGCGTCAGGCTCCTGAGCTGGACGCGCACAGGGAAGCGGCCTTGCAGCTCCGGAATCAGGTCGCTGACCTTCGACACATGGAACGCGCCGGCTGCGATAAACAGCATAAAGTCCGTCTTGACCGGCCCGTATTTCGTTGTCACGGTGCAGCCCTCGACAATCGGCAGAATGTCGCGCTTCACGCCCTCCCGGCTGACGTCCGGGCCTTGTCCGCCGCGGCCGCCCGCGATCTTGTCGATTTCGTCGATGAACACAATGCCGTTCTGCTCGACGCGCTGGACGGCTTCCTCCTGCACCGCGTCCTGGTCGATCAGCTTTTCGGATTCCTCCTGAAGCAGAATCTTCCGCGCTTCCTTGACCTTGACATGACGCAGCTTGGTGCGCTTGGGCATCATGTTGCCCATCATATCGCCCAGGCTGATGGAGTTGCCGCCAACCTCCAGCGACGGCGCGGCCTCCTCGACCTCGATTTCCAGCTCATGCTCCTCCAGCTCGCCGCGCATCAGCTGCTGGCGAATCTCATCCCGTTTGCCGGAGAGCAGCTTTTCCTCCTCGTCGGACGGTTGCTCCTGCTTCTTTCCCAGCAGGAAATCAAGCGGATTGCTGCCGGGCTTTTTCGGCGGATGAACGAGCAGCGTCACCAGCCTGTCCTCGGCCAATACCTGCGCGCGGGGCTGGACGCGCTTGATGTGCTCGTCCCGCACCATACGGACGGCGTTTTCCGTCAAATCGCGAATAATGCTCTCCACGTCGCGACCCACATAGCCGACCTCGGTGAATTTGGTCGCTTCCACCTTGATGAACGGCGCGCCGACCAGCTTGGCAAGGCGGCGCGCGATTTCCGTTTTGCCTACGCCCGTCGGGCCGATCATCAAAATGTTTTTCGGGCTGATTTCCTCGCGGATGCTTTCTTCAACCTTGGAGCGCCGATAACGGTTGCGCAGCGCGATGGCAACGGACTTTTTGGCCTCATCCTGGCCGACAATATACCGATCCAGTTCCCGGACGATCTGCCGGGGCGTCAGCTCTGCCATGATGCTCTCCCTCCTCGTCAAACGTCCTCGACGATGATGTTGTCGTTGGTGTACACGCAGATCGAGGCGGCGATATGCAGCGCCTTCTCGGCAATATCATGGGCGGACATTTCCGTGTTTTCCACCAGCGCCCGGGCAGCGGCCAGCGCGTAATTGCCGCCGGAGCCGATCGCCACCACGCCGCCGTCCGGATCGATCACCTCGCCGTTGCCGCTGAGCACCAGCAGCGTCGACTCGTCCGCGACGATCATCTGCGTTTCCAGCTGACGCATGGCCTGATCGCCGCGCCAGGTCTGCGCCAGCGCGACCGCGGCGCGTTCAAGATTGCCGCCGCATTGCGTCAGCTTGTCCTCAAACTTTTCGCACATGGTAAAGGCATCCGCCACCGCGCCGGCAAAGCCGATGACCACCTTGCCGCCGTACAGCCGACGAACCTTGCGGGCGGAAGTCTTAAAAATAACGCTCTCCCCCAGCGTCACCTGGCCGTCTCCGGCGATGGCGGTATGTCCGTTCCGGCGGACGGCGCAAATCGTCGTGCCCCTGAATTGACTGCTCATCTTGATTCCTCCTTCGTTCGGATCAGCGAGGAAAATTTCCTCCAATAACATCCAAAGATTATCTGATTTTAATGAACAGTTTGTGAAGTTGCGTCTGAAATCCCCATTTCGCTGATCCAATTCCGCATAAATGCGAGCGAACGCGCAGACACCGCTTCGTATCGCTGCGCCTTGTTCCGGATTTTTTTATGCTCCCTGTCCACCGGCAGCGGATCGAGCAGCCCGAAGGTGCAGTTCATCGGTTGGAAGTTCTTGTTGGGCGTCGCGACGTAGCGCCCCATCGCGCCCATGGCGGTGAATCCCGGCAGCGACGCCGGGCCAAGCCCCCGCAAATCGCGGCCCAGAGACAGTCCGCACATAAGGCCGCTGGCGGCGCTTTCCACATAGCCCTCCACGCCGGTCATCTGCCCGGCAAAGTAGCATTGGGGGCGCGTAATCATCTCGAAATGGTCGTTCAGGAAGCCGGGAGAATCCAGAAAGGTGTTGCGGTGCATCACGCCATAACGGGCGTATACCGCGTTTTCCAGCCCGGGAATCATGCCGAATACGCGTTTTTGCTCCGGAAATTTGAGCCGGGTCTGGAAGCCAACGATATTGTAAAGCGTGCCGGATTCATTGTCCTGCCGCAGCTGCACGACGGCGTAGGGTTCGCGGCCCGTATGGGGATCCTTCAGGCCGATGGGCTTCATCGGGCCGAAGGCAAGCACCATCCGTCCGCGACGCGCCATGGACTCCACCGGCATACAGCCCTCGAACACGCTGGTTTCCTCAAAGCCGTGCACCTCCGCCGTTTCTGCGGACAGGAGCGCGTCGACAAAGGCGTTGTATTCATCCTCATTCATGGGACAGTTGAGATAATCGTCGCCCCGGTCGTACCGGGACTGACGGAATACACGGGTCATGTCCAGCGACTCTGCCGTCACGATCGGCGCGGCGGCGTCGTAAAAATTCAGCGTTTTCAAGCCGGGCAGCGCGGCGATCGCGTCGGACATTGCCTCGGAGGTGAGCGGCCCGGTGGCAATGATAACCGGGCTGTCCGGCAGCTGGACGGCTTCCCGTTCTTCGACCTGAATCAGCGGATGCGTTCGGAGTGCGCGCGTCACATAGCCGGAAAACGTGTCCCGATCCACCGCCAGTGCGCCGCCCGCGGGCACCCGCGCCTGATCCGCCGCGCGCATGATCAACGAGCCGCAAAGCCGCATTTCCTCCTTCAGAAGGCCCACGGCGTTTGTCAGCCGGTCGGAGCGCAGTGAATTGGAGCAGACAAGCTCCGCAAACAGCGGCGAGTGATGGGCGGGACTCATCCGCTCGGGCTTCATTTCAACCAGCGTGACGGCAATCCCCTGCCGGGCCAGCTGCCAGGCTGCCTCGCTGCCTGCCAGCCCGGCCCCGACGACCGTTGCGTGCAAATCGGTCATTATTCTTCCTCCGTCTCCGCGTTTTCCTCCTGCTGCACCTCAACCCGGCAGCGGCAGGTTTCGTTTGCGCACAGGTGCCAGACCTCGCCTTTGCGGCCGCGCTTCTCCACCATATAGCCGCCGCATTGCGGGCAGCGGTCAACGACGGGCTTTTCCCAGCTGACAAAGTCGCACTCTGGATACTTTTCGCAGCCGTAGAACTTGCGGTTCTTCTTGCTGGTTTTTTCCATCAGCCGAGCGCCGCACTTGGGGCAGGGCGCGTCGATATAGGTAACGATCGGCTTGGTGTTGCGGCATTCGGGGAAATTGGGGCACGCCAGGAAGCGTCCAAACCGACCCATTTTGTAGACCATCATCGCGCCGCACTTGTCGCACTGTACGTCGCTCGGCTCGTCCTTGACCTCCACCTTTTCGATCTGCTGCTCGGCCTTGTCGAGCATCTTCTCAAAGGGCGGATAGAACTCCCGGAGGATTTCCTTCCAGTAGACCTTCCCTTCCTCCACGCCGTCCAGGCGGGATTCCAGGTCGGCGGTGAACTCCGTGTCCACAATGTCCGCGAAGTACTCCTCCATCATCGCCGTGACCATTCGTCCCAGCTCCGTCGGATACAGCCGCTTCTTTTCCCGGCTGACGTAGCCGCGGGCAATAATGGTGGTAATCGTCGGCGCGTAGGTGGAAGGCCGACCGATGCCCTTCTCGTCCATTGCGCGGACGAGGGACGCTTCGGTATACCGGGCCGGCGGCTGGGTGAAGTGCTGCTCGCTCTCGACGTCCTCCACGGCGACCGGATCGCCCTCCGAAAGCTGAGGAAGCGCGGTTTCGAGGCTTTCCTCCGCCTCGTCGTTGCTCTCCTCATACACGGAGGTAAAGCCGGCAAACCGCTTGTGCTCGCCATAAAAGCGCAGCGTTACGCCGCCGGGCGCGGACAGCTCCGCCGTCATCGTCTCGTAGGCGGAAGGGGACATTTGGCTGGCGACAAAGCGGTGATAAATCAACCGGTACAGGTTGTACTGATCCTTCGTCAGCGACTCCTTGATCTTTTCCGGCGTGCGGAGAACATCCGTGGGACGGATGGCCTCGTGCGCGTCCTGAGCGTTTTTGCGTCCCTTGTACTCGTTGGGCGTTTCGGGCAGATATTCCGGGCCAAACCGTTCGGGGATATAGGCACGAAGCGCAGTCATCGCTTCCTCGCTGATGCGCACGCTGTCGGTACGGATGTAGGTCACGATACCCTGAATCCCCTCGCCGGCCAGTTCAACGCCCTCGTAGAGCTGCTGGACGACCTGCATCGTCTTGGCGGTGGTGAAGCCCAGCTTGCGGCTGGCCTCCTGTTGCAGGCTGGAGGTGGTGAAAGGCGCGGCGGGATACTTGTGCTTCTCGCTGCGCTTCACCGACGAAACGATAAAGCGGCTCTCCCGAATGCGCGTCGCGGCCGCTTCCGCTTCCGCGGCGTTGCTGATGACGGCCTTTTGGCCGTCCAGCGTGCTCAGGCGCAGACGGAAGCGCGTCTTTTTGCCGCTTTGCGCCTGTCCCTTGGCTGTGATTTCCCAATATTCCTCAGGAATAAAGGACTCAATGTCCTTTTCCCGCATGACCACCATTCGCGTCGCGACGGACTGCACGCGTCCGGCGGACAGGCCCTTCTTGACCTTCGCCCACAGCAGCGGGCTGATCTTGTAGCCCACCAGCCGATCCAGAACGCGGCGTGCCTGCTGCGCGTCCACCAGGTTCATATCGAGCTTGCGGGGGTTTTTCAGCGCCTGCTGAATGGCGGATTTCGTCACCTCATGGAACTCAATGCGGCAGGGCTTTTCCAGATCCATGCCGAGCACCTGACCCAAATGCCAGGAAATAGCTTCGCCTTCGCGGTCCGGGTCGGTTGCGAGATAGATTTTCGAGGCGTTCTTCGCTTCCTTGCGGATGCGGGTCAGGATGTCGCCGCGACCGCGGATGGTGATGTACTTCAAATCGAAATCGTGATCAATATCCACGCCGATTTGGGACTTTGGCAGATCGCGAATATGCCCCTGGGACGCCTCCACCTTGTAGCCCTTTCCCAGGAATTTGGAGAACGTCCGCGCTTTGGCGGGCGACTCGACAATGATCAGTTTCTGTTTGGTTGCAGCCATAATGGATATGCCTCCGTTTATATCAATCAAAATGAGGTTCTGCAATAAGTTTTGCCGGGCAGCGCGCGGATCAATCCCTGAATTTGCAGCATGGTCACCGTTCCGCTGACCGAACAATGCGAAAGCCCGCTTGCTGAAATCAGCTGGTCAAAGGACATTTCGCCCCGCGACAAAAGCGTTAAAACGGCGCGCTGATCGCCGGACACCTCCGGCAGCGCGCTCTGCTCCTCCATCGTCGGCGGGCGGCAGTCCTCCGAATCCCACTGCATATCTTCCAAAATATCTTGCGCCGTGGTGAAATAGATGGCTCCTTCGCGCAGCAATTGATGGGTGCCTTCCGCCAACTCCCCGCCCGCGGCGCTGGGATAAGCGAACACGTCCTTGCCCTGATCCAGCGCGTGCTGCACCGTGTTCATGCTGCCGGAGCGGATCTTGCCTTCCATCATGACCACCGCGCGGCTCAATCCGGCCAGAATGCGATTGCGAACCGGGAACACGATCGGGCTGGCGCGCATTCCCGGCGGATACTCGCTGAGCAGTACGCCGCCCGTTTCCACAATCTGCTCCCGCAGCTCGATGTTCTCCACCGGATAATCGACGTCCAGGCCGCAGGCGAGCACTGCCGCGGTGGGGCTTCCGCCGTCCAGACAGCCCAGATGTGCGGCGCTGTCAATCCCATAGGCGAAGCCGCTGACGATGGTAACGCCGTGCTCGCTCAGCTCTCTGGCGATGCGAACCGTCGCATCCTCCGCCTGAATGGACGGCGTACGCGTGCCGATAATCGTCAGGCATCGCCTGGACAGACAGTCCGGATTGCCGCGATAGAACAGCAGCGCCGGCGCGTCGGAAAGGTCGCGCAGCGCGTCCGGGTAAAGAATGTCCGCACGGGAGACGATGTGCATATCAAGCCTGTGCATCGTCACCATCATGTCATGCATCTGCTCGGGCGCAGCGTGCTGAAGGAGCTGCGCGCGCTGCTCCGGCTTCGTCAGCTTTTCCAGGCATCGACCGCCGGTGTGGACAAACTCGTCGTACACGCGCTGCGCGTCGCCGTCAAAGGCGTCCAGCACAGCCTGCAGCTTATTGGCGGTCATCAGGCCGTAGGTCAGCCAGGCACGGCAGCCCTCCTCCCGCGTATAGCGCATCTGTCCGACACCTCCCAAACCGCGTCCAAAGGATTCCAAATCAAGGAATTTTGCCCCTCGAGCAGCGGCGATGATCCGGCGGATTTCTCCTTAAAGAAAACAGCGTCAGGGTTACAATGGAGAATGCTATCACAGTTTCCGAAAAAAAGCAATGGCGTTTTTCATCCGGGCCTATCAAAACGGCGGTGGACGACGTGTTCGTTACCGCCAGTATTTTCCGTCCAGCTCCCGATACTGGATGGCCTCCGCCACGTCCTCCGTCGCGATTTTCTCCCGGCCTGCCAGATCGGCAATGGTTCGCGCCACCTTGAGTACCCGTCCGTAGGCGCGCATACTCATGCCCATCCGCTCCACCGCCATGTGGAGCACCTGCGTAGCCTGCGGATCAAGCTGGCAATAGCGCCGGGACAGCCGCGCATCCAGCTGCGCGTTGCAGTGAATGCCTTCGCCGCGGTAGCGCTCCTGTTGCAGTTCCCGCGCCTTGCGCACCCTCTCCCGCACCACAGCGGAGGATTCGGCCGGGCGTTGCTGATTGATCTCTCGAACGGGCACCGCGTCTACCTCAATCTGGATGTCGATTCGATCCAGCAGCGGGCCGGACACACGATCCAGATAGCGGCGGATCTCATGCTGGCTGCACCGGCAGGCGCGCTGCTTGCTGCCGTAATAACCGCAGGGGCACGGGTTCATGCTTGCCACCAGCATGAAGCTGGACTGGTACTGCGCCTGATTCTGAACCCGCGTGACGGACACAACGCCGTCCTCCAGCGGCTGCCGCAGCGCTTCCAGCGCGTTGCGGCTGAACTCGGGCAGCTCGTCCAGGAACAGCACGCCGTTGTGCGCCATGGAGACCTCGCCGGGCTTCGCGCTGCTGCCGCCGCCGATAAGCGCCGCGACGGACGCGGAGTGATGGGGCGCACAGAAGGGTCTGGCGACCATCAGACCGCTCCCGGGCGCAAGACGACCTGCGATAGAATGAATGCGCGTCGTTTCGAGCGCCTCCTCGAAGGTCAGCGGCGGCAAAATGCCGGGTAGGCAGCGAGCCAACATGGTCTTGCCGGAGCCGGGAACGCCGATCATCAGCATATTGTGCCCGCCTGCAGCAGCGACCTCCAGGGCGCGCCGGGCGGCCAGCTGTCCCTGCACCTGGCTCATGTCCATCGGGCAGGCGGCTTCCATCAGCAGCTGATCATAGTTGCGCTGCGCCTGGGCGGGAATGCGCGCCTTGCCCTGCAAGTGCGCGGCAACTTCTTGCAGGCTGTGAGCCGGATAGACGCGGATGCCCTGAATACAGGCGACCTCCTCCGCGTTCCCGGCGGGAAGAATTACTTCCTCAATCCCTTGCTCGCTGGCGCTGATGACCATCGGCAGCGCGCCCCGCACCGGCTGGAGCGCGCCGTTGAGCGACAATTCGCCCATCATCAGCGTGCCAGAGAGATCCATCTCCGCCAGTTGATGGGACGCCATCATGATGCTGATCGCAATCGGCAGATCGAACGCTGGGCCTTCCTTCTTACGGTCGGCGGGCGCGAGGTTCACCGTCAGGCGCGCGATCGGCATGGCGAAGCCTGAGTTGACGATGGCCGCGCTGACTCGATCCCGGCTTTCCTTGACGGAAGCGTCGGGCAGCCCGATGATTTCCAGCTGCGGCAGGCCGTTGGCCGCGTAGACCTCCACCTGAACCGCGAAACCCGTCACGCCGGACAGGCCGTAGCAGAGCGTGCGCGCAAGCATCTTTCACTCATCCCTTCTCTTTTGTACAGCCGATGGTTCGATCAGTAATAGATATGCAGGAACCGCTTCATGCCGTCAAGCCACCAGGTTGGTGTCAAAACGCCGCTGGCGTACGGGTAGAAGGCAATAAAGGAGATCAGGCAGAGCACCAGGTAGACGATCAGCACGATCCGCCCGGCCCGTGGGAAGCGCTGCGCCAGCCAGTACAGCAGCAGCGTCGTACCCAGAATCAGGAAGGGAACGCTGGCAAAGTAGTGATAGATGTACGTTCCGCGCGGGACGAGCACCCAGGGCAGGAATTGCGCCAGCAGGCCGAGGAGCACAAACGCCGGAGCAACGCTCCATCGGTCTGCCTGCCAGTGGGACGCAAAGTCGCTGCCCGGTAGCGCATAGCAGTGGCGCTTGGCCCAGACGAGGAGCACGCCGGCAATGCCGGCCAAACCGACATACCATACCAGCGGATTGCCGAAGCAGAAAATCGCGTAGCTGTACCCCGCGGGAGTGAACTGGGCGCTGGCATAGTACATCGGCCGGGCGATGATCGGCCATTCGTACCAGGGCGAGTAGAAGGGGTGATCCATGCCCAGGCCGGGCGTGGAGTGGTAGTTGAACATCCCCTCCTGCGCCTGAAGCACCAGCTTGACATAGTCAAGCAGCGAGTCCTTGTGCGCGTAGGCAAAGTACGGAATATAGGACAGCAGGTAGATAATCACCGGAACGACGATGAAGAACAGCACGCACCACAGGCACAGGATCACAATCCGGCGCATGGCGGATTCATCCCGCTTTTGGACAGCGGCGACGTTCTGCTCCGAAACGGTATGCTGCCTGAGCGCTTCTGCCGCGCTGACGGACAGCGACAGATGCCGTCCGCACGTCCAGAAGTACAGCACCGCCAGCCCCGCGCCCGCGTACACGCCAATCCACTTGCTGGCGATCGCGCAGCCCATCATGAAGCCGGACAGCGCCAAGTCGGGCAGAACGCGCTTCAGCAGCTCCAGCACAATGTCCCGCTGCATGAAGCGCAGCATGAAGAAATAGCTCAAAAGGATGAACAGCACCGGGAAGCTGTCGATGGTCGCGATCCGCGTCTGCGTCAGGTGCATACAGTCCAGCGCCATCATGACCGACGCGGCAAAGGCCATGTCCGTGCGCTTCGTCAGCTGCTTGCCCAGCAAATACATCGCGGGCAGCATCAATATGCCGCAGAGGGCCCCAGCAAACCGCCAGCCGAAGGGCGTCATGCCGAACAGCGCGACGCACCAGCTCATCAGCACCTTGCCCAGCGGCGGATGGCTCGTCTCGTAGGGAACGGTGCCGTTCATATGCTCATAGGCGGTGCGCGCGTGATAAATCTCGTCGAAGTAGGTGCTGTTGTACCAGCTCGGCTCGCCTTCCAGCGTGTCCTGCTCGTCCAGAAGCGCCTCCGGAGCCGAGTACAGGGGCGATTCCTCATTTGCGTCCGTCCAGCTGACCACGGTAGCGGGGATTCGCTCTCCGCTTTCGTCACGGAAGATGACCTCGTCGATCGCCAGTCCGATCTGCTGCGACGTCAGGCGGACATAGCGTCCTGTCAGCTTCTGTACGCCGTCATAGGTTCGGGCAGACGAATACGTTCGGTTCCCTGCGCCGTCCACCCAGGCGGGCGTCAGGTACTTCCAGCGGAAGCACTGTCCCTGCGCCATTTCCGCCCAGTATTCGTCGGACCAGGTGGCGCCGTCCTCGCTGGTCGCGACGGAAAAGTCATGATAGCTGACCTGGCAGAAGTACAGCATCGAAACCTCGTCGTAATGCTGTCCCAGGTCGAGGACGACCGTCTCGTCCGCTGCGCTGGACTTCCAGGCGTTTTGCGGTGCTTTGGCGCTGCCCAGGTTGCACAGCGCGACAACGGCGTACACCGCCGTCACGGAGAGCATCAGCGCCCAGTCCAGCTTGCGCCAGTGCAGCGAAGGATCGACACGGAAGGATGCCACATCGCGCGGCGGCTTCTCGTAGTGCGGGAAGATCGTCCGAACATCGCTGCCGAGGCGGGGCGCTTCCGTCTCGCAGACGCGCTGCCCAACCCAGATCGACCAGACAGCCAGCAGCACGTTCAAAACGGACATCGCCCGGTTCAGCCATTGCGTGTCCAGATTCAGATGGCCCATGGACGAGCCGAGGCGAACGGAATTGTCCAGCACGATGCCCTCGTTGATGAACATCACGCAGCTCAATCCGGCCAGCAGCATCAAAATACGCCGGTCGCGATGAAGCGCAAAGGCCATGCCGAGCAGCAGCAGCGCGGGCAGCAGGTAGCGCTCGTGCATCTTTACGCCCAGCACATACAGCAGGATAAACAGCACCGCGCCGCAAAGCGGCAGATTGCGGAGACGCATTTGCCGGATGAACATAGGCAGCACCACCGCGAAGCACAGCGCCATGGCGGTAAAGCCGACGGTACTCCAGGAGGCGCGGACGCAGGCCATTACCAGAAAAGCGACGGCAAACCCGCCCATCAGCGCGCTTTCCAGCCAGAAAAGCCGCTGTCCCTTCTGATGGCAGTACAGGTAAATCCCCCAGCCTGCCGCCATAGCTGCCAGCGTCAGCGGAACAAGCAGCCCCGCCGGATTGGCAAGCGCAGCCCAGTTGCCGCCGGCCAGATAATACAGGTTGGCGGTGTTCAGCGTCGCATACGGATAGGAGGAAAGCGTCTGGCTGTAGCGCTCGATCAGCCAGCCGAAGGGCTGATTGATCCCGAAGGGAATCACGACAACCGCCGCTACCGCGACCGCGCCGCCGATTCCTCCCAGGACGGCCCGCCGATCCTCAGGATGACGGAGCCAGTCGATCACAATGGCCGCCAGCCCCAGAAAGCCCAGCATCAGCGCCTGCGGCTTGATCAGCACGCTGAGCATATACAATGGAAGCGCAGCGAGCCACTTGCGCCGCACGGCGAAATAGGCCACCAGCATCAGCGCCAGGCAAAGCACGACGTCCATTTGACACCAGGCGGCGCTGCCGATGAAGGTCGCTGGATTGAAGGCGATCAGCACGCCCAGCATTCCCGCCTGATTCCGGCTGCACTTCTCTTCGCGGGCCAAATGATAGACCACGACGGCGGCGGCCAGATCGCAGAGCATGGGAATCAGCTTGAAAATAACAGACGGCCGCAGCAGCTCAGATAGCAACACATGGCCGGACAACAGCCGCTGCACGCCGTCGGACAGCAGGCTGTTGAAGCCGAGCGCATAGAGATACGCCGGCGGATAGTCGCAGAAGCTGACCTCCGTGTAGAAGCCGGTCGGGCCGACGCGCCGCATGGTTGCGCCCCAGGAGAGGAAGCAGTTCACGTCCACCTGATAGCCGTCCACCAGCATCGCCACGACCAGCCGCGCGAGAAACGCTGCCACCAGCGAAAGAACAAAGAACGTCGGCATCCGGCGATTGGTGGACAATTCATGCCGGTCGACCGACAGGGCGGGAAGCGCCCACAGACACAGCATCAAGTAAACAGCGGCGAGCGCCAGCAGCCAGGGCCAGAAGGGCGAGGCGACGGTTTCGTCCGTTTCTTCGATCGGCTCGATTTGCGGCGTCGTTTGCCGGAACCAGAGCGATGCGGAAGCGTTTCCGGGAACCTCGTCGACCTGTTCCAGCCGCAGGTTGTCGAACCGCGCCACGCCGGTGCTTTCTCCGCTGTAACCGCCAAGGCGGGCGAACACCGTCACCTCGCGCTGATCCTCGCCCGTCTCGCCGTACAGCTCTACATACGTCCAGCCGTCCGACGTGCCGTACACATTTTCGGAAAAAACGTACACGTCCTTGATTGAAAGGTTCGCGCCCCAGCCCTCGTCGGACACGTTCTCCGTTTTGATCCAGCCGGAAAGGCGGTAAAGCGTTTCCGGCTCTACCGCAACGTCCTGGGCAAAGCGCGCATCGTTCAGCCCCAAATTGCTGACCTGCACGCTGCGCTTGCCGTCCTGCGCGTCCTCGGTGATCGAATAGAGCGTGTATCCCTCCTGCCGGACGTACGCGTCCTCGTACCAGCCGGTTGGCAGACCGTCTATTTCAATCTCCTCAAAGCTGGGATTGATCAGCAGATTCTCCGCTTCTGCTCCCGCCGCCCCCAGGGGCAGCAGGAGCGCCATCAGCAGCGCAAGGCAGACAAATAAACGCGATGGGCGCATAGCGCACCTCCTTTTCAAACCGCGGCCGGTCGCAGCCGGTCAGCAGGCGTAAAACGCGCAGGGCACATAACAAACGCCCTGCCGCGTGATCTCTACCACATCAAAACGAACAGGAACATTCATCCATTCCCGTTCCACCAAAAAAGCAAGGGCCGCGTGGGAAATCCGGCGCTGCTTAGCCGGGGTGACGGCGGTCAGCCCGGCTCCGGATGCGCTCGTTGGGCGGTACTTGACCTCCACAAAGACGACGGTTTCCCCGTCGCGCATCACCAGATCAATCTCGCCGTCCTGCCCGCGATACCGGCGGGCAACGCAGACCATGCCTCGCGCCGTCAGGTAACGCTCCGCCTCGGCTTCTCCGGCGACGCCGGTTTCATGACGCGTCCTCATGGCCAGAAATGCCCGATGAACGTCTTTCGGTGATACGGGCACGGCCCCAGGCGTTTGAGCGCGGCGATGTGCTCCGGCGTGCTGTACCCCTTGTTGCGCGCAAAGCCGTATTCCGGATATTCCGCGTCCATCGCCCGCATTTGGCGATCACGGGTCACTTTCGCGACAATGCTGGCCGCGGCGATCGCATAGGAGGTCGCGTCGCCCTTGATGATGGCGACCTCCGTCCCGTTCAGGCCGAGGTTTGCCACCGCGTCCACCAAAAAGACGTTGGCGTTCACCTGCGCGGCGGCCTCTCGCATTGCCTTGCGGGTCGCCTGCAAAATGTTCATTTCGTCGATTTCCTGCGCCGTCGCCTGACCGACGCCAACGCAAAGCGCGATGCTCATAATCTCCTCGTAAACCTTTTCACGGCGGGATTCGGAGAGCTTTTTGGAGTCATCCACCCAGGGAATGAGCGGCGTTTGCGGCATCACGACGCAGGCCGCGACCACATTGCCTACCAGCGGGCCGCGCCCGGCCTCGTCCATGCCCGCGACGCAAAAGCCCTGTTTCCAGAACGCTTCGTCCGTCTGGAAGAGCGTCAGCGCGTGCTGCGCCCGATCAATTTTCGCCATGTGGTTCCTCCTTCTGGGGCACTGTGGCGTGAACACGCGGCGTTTCGAGCGTCAGCCGTCCCAGCTTGCCCGCGCGGAACTCGTCCAGCACGACGGCGCAGCAGCGGTCGTAATCGCACGCGCCGCCGCGCATCAGGAAGCCGCGTCCACGGCAGACGGCCTCCAAAAGCGCCTCCCCGCGCACGGACGCGTCCGAAAGATGAAAACGCGCGCAGACGGCGTCCGGTTGGACGGCGAGCATATCCTCCAGCAGGTGGATGGCCAGCATCGGCAGGTCGACTACATCGTCCTTGACGGTGCCGATATAGCACAGCCGACGCGCCGCCACCTGATCATCCAGCCGGGGCCAGAGCAGACCGGGCGTGTCCATCAATTCCAGGTACGGCGTAATGCGCACCCACTGATTGGCGCGCGTCACGCCGGGACGGTCGCCGGTTTTGGCAATGCTGCCGCCGTGCAGCCGGTTGACAAAGGTGCTTTTTCCCACGTTGGGCACGCCGACCACCATCACGCGAACCGTTTTGCGCACGCCCTTCATTGCCGCCCGCTCGACGGCCTCCTGCGCCGCCCGGTCAATGGCCTGAAGCGCGTCCTTGGCCCGCCCGGAAACGGCGCTGAAGGGCGCTGCGTCAATGCCCTCGCGACGGAAGGCGTTCAGCCAGGCGCTGGTGACGTTCGGGTCGGCCAGATCGGCCTTGTTCATGAGCAGAATCCGCTTTTTGCCTCGGATCAGCCTGTCCAGATCCGGATTGCGGCTGGAATAGGGCAGCCGCGCGTCACACAGCTCCACCACCACGTCCACCCGCCCCAGCTGCTCGGCGAGCAGCCGTTTTGCGCGGGCCATATGCCCAGGATACCAGTTGATGTCCATTCGCTGTTTCACTCCGTTATTTCCTTGCAATCATCCCGTTAATTAAACCATTGTTCGCCGGAAATTGCAAGGGCTTTCCGCATAAAGATGATGAGAACCTCCCGCTCGGGAAACGGGGGTAGCTTTTTCCGCCGTTTTGTCGTATAATGACGTATCGGCCCGAAAGGAGGAAAACGCCATGCGACGCGACCGATCTGTATCCAGTCCCCCTTATAACGCAGCGCCCAGACCCCATGCGGCTCGGCGAGAGAAACGCGTTTTGAAGCGTCCGCACCTGCTGCGCAACCTGCTTGCGTTCATCGGCGCAGCCTTCGTGCTGGTGGAGCTGGCGCGGTATGTGGCGGTTCCGCTGCTGGTGTGGCTTGGCAGCCTGTCCGGAGGTGGCGTATGAAGAAGCTGCTGCATTGGATGGGACGCGTTGCCGGAAGCGCGGTGACGCTGGCGCTGGTAATCGTGCTGCTCCCCTACGTCTCCCGGTTGACGGCCGCCGTCATGCCGGATCTGAGCGGGCTGGCCGTCAAGACGTGCGCGACGCTCTCCCAAACCATGACGGGAAGCGCCCGCCTGGAAACGGCGGTGGTGGACGAGGAGGGCGTGCTGTCCAACGAGCTGAACGCGCTGTTTCTGGGCAGCGTGGCCAGCCTGACCATGCGCTATCAATATCATGCCAGTGTGGGCATTGATTTAACCAGGGTGCAAATGCGCGTCAGCGGTCGGAAGATCACGTTTCTGCTGCCGCCGCTTGAGGTGCTGTCCGACAGCATCACGCCCGTCGAAACCGTGCGGGACGATTTCTGGTACGGCTACGGCTTCGATGACAAGACCTGTCAGGCGCTTCTGGAACAGGAGCGCGCTGCCTGCCGGGAGAAATGGCTGGCCGATACAGCGCAGTCCGACGCATTATGGGAAAAGACAGAGGAAGCATTCCGAAGCACCATTACGGGCTGGTTGGACGCGTCCGCCGGACGGAGCCTGACCTTTGAATTTATCCAGCAAAACGGCGCAATTTGAGAGGGCGCTTGCCCCTGATCAAAAAAAGCGGCCAGCCGATCGGCCGCCGGAAGAATCGGAGGAGCCATTGACAAACGATGCAATACGCGCCCTGCTCAAGGCGCATTCCACCGGCCGCCAGGGCATAACGGCGCAGGACGAGGTCAGACTTTGCCTGCAAGGTCTGATGGGCGGCAGCGTTCCGCTCGATGAAGAAACTGCCGTTCGCCTGATTCGCGAGGAGGAAGCTGGCTTGTCTCCAGACGGACGGGAGCCGCTCACCGAGCCGCTGGGGACGCGCTTTATGCGCCTGAACCTGCGCCGAGCGATGGCGGAAGGGATTCGTCCCGAGTGGATCGCCCGTCTGATTCGTCAGGCGCCCGCCGGTTTGACGCGTGAGGAAGCGCTGGCGGCGCTGGACGCATTCTGTGGCGAGAACGAAAGGGCGGACTGGAAGCCGATCATCCGCCGAATGCGGGAAAATCCGAACAGCTTGCTTGAGTACAGCGAGGCATACAGCGCGGCTAATGCGCCCGCTTACCGGATTGTCGGACGATCCGCGCTGTCGCTGCTGCTCATCCTCGGCGAGGCGGCGCGCCAATGGCACAAGCAACGGCTGCTTGTGGCCATTGACGGGCCTTGCGGAAGCGGAAAGACCACGCTGGCGAACCGATTGTGCGATGTTTTGAACGCGCCATGCGTCCGGATGGATCATTTCTTTCTCCCGCACGCGCTGAAAACCCCGGAGCGCCTGGCGCAGCCTGGCGGAAACGCCGACCTGGATCGACTGCGTGGCGAGTTTTTCACCCCATGGCTTTCCGCCGGATGCGCATCCTACCGCCCCTACGATTGCCATCGCGACTGCCTGGGCGCGCCGGTGGACATTCCGGCCAGCCAAGTCACCGTTCTGGAGGGCAGCTACTCGCTGCATCCGTCCATTGCGCACTACGCTGACATTCGCGTGTTTCTTCAAATTGATCCGGAGGAACAGCGACGGCGCATCATCGCGCGCAATGGAATGACCGGCTGGGCGCACTTCGCCGACCGCTGGATTCCGCTGGAGCGCGCGTACTTTGACGCGTTTCATCTGCCGGACGCGCGCTGCCTGACGCTTCAGCCTCCCCAAGAGGTGTAAGCGCCCGTCTGCCGCTGTGCCTGCTTCATCTTGCGGATGACCGCGTCATACTGCCCATGATAGGGCCTTGGTCTTGCGACTTCGGTCGGTTTGTTTGAACTTTCGGTCTGTTTTGATGTATCCTCGGTCGGGAGCTTCAGTTCAGGAAGCGGAACAGACCGGTCACTGTCCGCCGTCGGTTTTGTTTCGACCGGTTCCGGACTGCGCTGACACTGCCAGCAGATCCATTGCTCTTTCTGTTCCTGGCGACTGAGCGCTGCAAAGGGCGATACGGCGGCTGGCTCTTTCATAAAACCCCTCCTTTTCCCTGACGATACCCCATCCTATGCGCGGAACAATATCCGCGTGCGAATAAAAGGAGCGATGTCCAATGACGAACTCGGAAAAAACCGCAAGCATTTGTGTGCTGGATCGAACGCTGACCTACTTTAATCAGGGCTGTCCGCACTGGAAGCATCCCTATGCCTGGCAGGGCCAGGGTACGCTGACTGATTCAGGCTGCGGGATTTTTTCGCTTTGCCATTGCATGGAGTGGCTGACCGGCGAGGCGCAGCAGCCGGAGCGCTGGGCAGACTTTTCCGTCGCGTGCGGCGGACGTGGGGACGACGGTACCGACCGCCCCGCACTGCTTCACGGGATGATGGCAAGCGGCGAAGCGACGAAGCACGGTTTCCGCTACGATGAGGACGGCCTGCGCAACGATCACGACGCGCTGTTCGAGATGCTTCGCCATCAGCGCGGCGTTGCAATGGGCAATTTGCGCGTGGGGCATATTGTCGCCCTCGTCGCCGCCAGAGAAACGGCAGCCGGGCGGGAAATTCTGACCATCGACAGCCATTTTGAGAGCGCGTCCGAGCGCGTGCGCGATCATGTGCGGGAGGTCATTCCAGGTACGGAGGTAGGCTTGCCTATCCGGAACGCAGGTGGGCTGATCGTTGGTGAAACCGTCGCTTACGGCGCGTTCTGGGTGGACGCCGCGCTGCCCCGGGATTTCAATTTGATGCATCGAATCTGACAATCAATAAAGGAGCGACACAAATGGAAGACATCGTGCTGGTATGCGGGCAATGGACCGCCAAGGTGCAGCGGCGCGGCGCGCAGATTGCCTCTCTGATCGGCCCGGACGGACGGGAGCGCATTTGGCAGGCAGACCCGAATGTGTGGGCGCAGCACGCGCCGGTGCTGTTCCCGATCTGCGGCTCGGTGAAGGACAATCAAACGAGAATTGACGGCGTGACCTATCCGATGACGAAGCACGGCTTCACCCATACCCCTGTTTTTGACGTGGCCAAGCTGGGCGACGACTTTGTTGAGCTGACCCTGACGCCGACGGAAGAAAGCCGGGCCATGTATCCCTTCGACTTTGTGCTTCATGTGACCTACGCTCTTTTTGAGGGCGGCTATACGACGACTTTCCTGGTGGAGAACCGATCGGAAAAGCCGATGCCCTTCTGCATCGGCGGTCATCCGGGCTTCGTGTGCCCAATGGAGGACAATGCGCGTTTTGAGGACTATCAGCTTGTTTTCCCGGAAATCGAGGACGGTCGTAACTCGCTGGTGGTGCCCGGCGGTTCTCTGATTGACGGCTGGGAATACCTTCCGGGCTTCCACAACGCCCGCGTGCTGCCCATCAATCATGCGATGTTCGATGAGCGGGACACGCTTATCTTTACCAATCTAAAAAGCCGCAGCGTCGATCTGGTGCACTGGGAAAGCGGAAAAGGCGTGCGCTTCAGCTTCCCCAAGATGGAGGTGCTGGCAGTGTGGACGATGCCCAACAGGCACGCGGACTACCTCTGCCTGGAGCCGTGGCATGGTATGCCCGGGCTGGTTGGCGAAAGCGGCAATATGGAGGATAAGCCATTCGTGACGATCCTCCAGCCGGGCCGGTGCTACAAAACGTGGTTCACTGCCACGATGCTGCTGTAATGTGCGGCCGCTTCTTTATCGACCCGGACGATACGCCGGAGGCGCTGGCGGAAATTTTGACCATCCTGGAGGAGCAGGCGCGGCGGAAGGATCCAACCTACCGCATCAAGCGGGGGGAAATCTGCCCTGCTGATGAAGCGGCTGTTCTGGCGCTGAACCGGCATCTTTCGCCCGCGGCGTTTCTCATGCGATGGGGCTATCGCCTGGACAGGCGGCTTGTTTTCAACGCGCGATCCGAATCGGCGGCTGAAAAGCCGCTTTTCCGGGAGAGTGCCGCCCATCGCCGGTGCCTGATTCCGGCCAGCGCCTATTTCGAGTGGGATCATCGGGAAGCAAAGCCCGTCAAATACCGCTTCACCGTCTCAGGAGAGCCGATGATGTATCTGGCCGGGCTGTATCGGTTCGAACCGTCCAGCGCGCGCCCCGTATTCACCATTCTGACGCGCCCCGCTGCGGAGCGCATCGCTTGCTTTCATCCGAGAATGCCAGTCATCCTGCCGGAAAGCGGCAGAACGCGCTGGCTGGATCCTTCCCTTTCCTTCGCGGACGCCTGTACCGGATTGATAGATGATCTGGTTTGGAAACCTGCATAGATATACAAAAGCATCCCCGGCCGCCTGCTTCAAAAACGGCCCAGGGATGCTTTTTATGATCGGTTTACTCGTTCGTTTCGTCTGCTTCCGGCTCGCAGTCCTCCGTCGCCGCATTCGTTTCCGCAGGGGGTTCCACCTGATAGACGGGCGCATCCATGATGGATTCGTCCTGTATCGGCGCTTCGACGGGATTCACGGCAGTCTCGGCTGCGTCGCCCGCGGGGGCTTCCTCGGCGTCCTCCTGAGCAAGCTCCTCCGTCTTTACGCCCGCGAGCTTTTCCGTGCGAATGGCGTTGAGCTGCTCGTCCAGCGTGCTCAGCTCCGTCAGCAGCTCCTGGAGCGGCTCCGGGAAGGTTTCGCCCTTCTGCCACAGCTCATAGGCGCGCGCGCCAAAGTCGGACAGGATCTCGCGTCGACGGTTGACGATGTTCATTTCGTCCACCTTGTATTTCGTGTTGCTGGCAATGCTGGAGGCCGTGTTGCTGATGGCTTCCATTCCGCGAAGCCATGCGTTTTTGAAGCTCTTTCCGATATCTGCCATGGTTGCGTCACTCCTTGCTTTTATCATGAATTCGGGAAAAATCCCGTGGGAACACCCATCCATATTCGCTCGGTTACCAGTACAGAAGCAGCTTGCCCGGCATGGCGGCGAACTCCGCCTCGTCCATCGGGAAAATTTCCCCGTCCACATTCAGCCGCATTCCGGGCGACACAAGGCGAATCCTTTTGCAGCGGACGTGGGAGGTGATTTTGAAGCGCAGCACGCGTCCCATCAGCAGGCCGGGCAGATAGAGGGGAATCAGCCGCTTCGGCCGATTCTCAACGATCACCAGGTCGAGGAAACCGTCGTCGGGCTTTGCCTCCGGGCAAATCGGGATGCCGCCGCCGATGTATCGCCCGTTGGCGATGGAGCAGACCAGCGCGTCCTGCTCCATCGTCCTGTCGTCCACCGCCAGCGACACATGAACCGGCTTGTATTGGAAGATTGCTCGAAACAGCCCCAGCAGATACGGCAAAATGCCCCGGACATACTTCTTCGCCGCCAGCGTGCCGTCCAGCACCTGCACGTCAAAGCCGGTGCCGCACACATTGAGAAACAGTCGGTCGTTGAGCCGCCCAACGTCCACAGGGCGCGCGGGATGCGTCAGGATGAAGTCGAGCGCGTCCAGCGGTTTCGCGGGCGTTTGGACGGTTTTAATGAAATCATTCCCCGTGCCCGCCGGGATAATGCCAAGCGGCACGCCGCTGTCCAGCAGTCCCCAGGCGACCTCGTAGGCGGTGCCGTCGCCGCCGACGGAGACAACGCCGGTGCAGTCCGCCTGAGCGGCTACTTTTTGGGCAAGCTCCGTCGCATGACCGGCCCGTTCCGTCCGAAGCAACTGATACCGTACGCCTTTGCGTTCCAGCGCCTGCCGAAGCATGGTTTCCACCCGCAGCGCCAGGCCGCTTCCCGCTTTCGGATTGACGATGAATGTCAGCACGTTCTCGCAACCGTCCTTCCGAATCCTTTTGTAAATTCATTTCTTATGTTACCTCTTTTTCAACGAAATGTCAAAGATTTTATACTGCGCCGCCTCGCTCAGAAACCTATGTTTGAATTTTTATGCAAAAAATTGCGAATAAGTATTGACAACGCCTGATGATCGCTGTATAATGCGTCTTGTTCAAACGAACAAGGAGGGGTTATCAATGAAAAAGCTGGTTGCAATCGTTCTGTCCATGGTTCTGGTTCTGACGACAGTCGCCGCGATGGCGGATACTCTGGTGATGGCGACGAACGCCTCTTTCCCGCCTTATGAGTACTATGATGGCGAAACCATCGTTGGCATCGACGCGGAAATCGCCGCTGCCGTTGCCGCGAAGCTCGGCTATGATTTTGAAATTGCCGATATGGACTTCGACGCGATCATCCCGGCGATCCAGTCCGGCAAGGCGACCTTCGGCATGGCCGGCATGACCGTCACCGAGGAGCGTCAGCAGCTGGTTGCTTTCTCTGACAGCTACGCCACCGGCAAGCAGGTTGTCATTGTGAAGGAAGATTCCGACATCACCTCCGTGGACGATCTGTTTGCGGAAGGCGCGAAGCACGTCGTCGGCACGCAGGTGGGCACGACCGGCTACATCTACTGCCTGTCCGATATCGAGGAAGCCAATCTGGGCACCGTGAACGCTTATCCGAACGGCAATGAGGCCGTGATGGCGCTGGTTGCCGGAAAGATCGACTGCGTTGTTATTGACAACGAACCTGCGAAGGCTTATGTGGCCGCCAACGAGGGCCTCAAGATTCTGGAGACGGAGTACGTCGTCGAGGATTACGCCGCCTGCTTTGCGAAGGACAACGCCGAGATCGTCGAGAAGTTCAACGCCGCGCTCAAGGAGCTGATCGAGGACGGCACCATTCCCGCGATCATCGAGAAGTACATTCCTTCGGCGAACGAAGCGGAGTAACGCAGCAAATCAACGGGAAGGGAGCGGCGATGAACCGTTCCCTTCTTTGTGGCATTTGCGGAAAGAATGATGAAGGGCCAAGGGAGGGCGCCAAGTGACGTGGATTGAAAATCTCTCCGCCTGGTTTGACGGGGTCAAAACGGAGTTTACGCTGAACTTTATTACGAAGAACCGCTGGAAGCTGATGCTGACCGGCTTGGGAAATACGCTGCTGATGACGGCCATGGCGCTGTGCATCGGCATTGTGATCGGCGTCCTGATCGCCGTGGTGCGCACCAGCTGGGACAGCAACCGGGAGAAGATGCGCCCCGGTATCGGGCGGACGCTGCTGTCCATCGTCAACAAGATCTGCGTGCTCTATACGACAGTCATCCGCGGCACGCCCATGGTGGTGCAGCTGCTGATTCTGTACTACATCGTATTCGCCTCCTCCTCCAACGGCCTGATGGTAGCGACGTTCGCCTTTGGCCTGAACTCCGGCGCTTATGTGGCGGAAATCGTCCGAAGCGGCATTCTGTCCATCGAAAAGGGGCAGATGGAAGCCGGGCGCAGCCTGGGCCTGAACTATACGCAGACCATGTGGTACATCATTGCGCCGCAGGTGCTGAAAACCATCCTGCCGACGCTGGCGAACGAGTTTATCACCCTCCTGAAGGAAACCTCCGTCGCCGGTTACGTGGCCGTGTCCGACCTGACCTTTGCGGGCAACCGGATTCGCGGCGTGACTTATTCGGCATTCATGCCGCTGATTGCCGTCGCGTTGATTTATCTGGTGCTCGTCACCCTGCTGACCTGGTTGGTCGGCAAGTTGGAAAGGAGGCTGCGCAAAGGTGATAACCGTTGAGAATCTGCATAAGAGCTTTGGCGAACTGAATGTGCTGCGTGGGGTTGACCTGCACGTGGAAAAGGGCGAAAAGGTCGTCCTGATCGGACCATCCGGCTCGGGCAAAACGACGCTGCTGCGCTGCCTGAACCTGCTTGAGCAGCCAACGGAAGGCCGTGTGTTCTTTGAGGACGCCGATATTACCGATCCAAAGTGCGACATCAACGCCATCCGGCAGAAGATGGGCATGGTGTTCCAGCAGTTCAACCTCTTCCCTCACCTGACGATTCTGCAAAACATTACGCTTGCGCCGATCAAGCATAAGCTGTACACCGGGGAGCAGGCAAAAAAGAAGGCCATGCAGCTGCTGGCGCGCGTCGGTTTGCAGGATAAGGCGAACGTCTACCCGCGCCAGCTTTCCGGCGGACAACAGCAGCGGATTGCCATTGTCCGCGCGCTGGCCATGAATCCGGACGTGATGCTTTTTGACGAGCCGACCAGCGCCCTTGACCCGGAGATGGTTGGCGAGGTGCTGGATGTGATGAAGCAGCTGGCCGAGGAGGGCATGACGATGGTCGTCGTAACACACGAGATGGGCTTTGCCCGCGAGGTGGCGGATCGCGTTATCTTCATGGACGAGGGCGTCATCGTCGAACAGGGTGCGCCAAACGACGTGTTTGAGCATCCGCAGACCCAGCGCGCGCAGGATTTCCTGCGGAAGGTGCTCAAATGACGGCGGAGGCACCACAGATCAAGCCCGGAATCTACCGTCACTTCAAAGGCAACCGCTATGAGGTGATCGGGCTGGCCAGACACTCCGAAACGGAGGAATGGATGGTGGTGTATCGCGCGTTGTACGGCGATCACGGACTCTGGGTTCGCCCGGCAAGGATGTGGCTGGAAACCGTCGAACGAGATGGCAAAACGTATCAGCGCTTCACGCTTGAAGCGGAAGCCGACGCTTAACGGATACAAATAAGCCGCCCGGAGGGCAAGGCTTCGTAAAGAAGTTAAGGGCAAGGCAAACCGTAAAGGTCTGTCTTGCCTTTTTATACTGTGTAACCTACTATGACACTTTCAATAAAAGCGTCCCGTGGGTCAGAGCGATAAATCGGAGGTTATAGTGCATCTTTGGGGCAATTTTTGACGCACTCCATACAAAGAATACATTCCGTACCGTTCTTCCGCTTTCTGGAATTATCCGTAACGTCTACTTCCATCGGGCACACCTTTTTGCAGATACCGCAGGACACGCATTTGCTTTTATCGCATTGGATGCGGAGCAGGGAAAAATAGCTCATGGGCTTCAAAAAAACAGTGATGGGGCATATGTATTTGCAAAATGCTCGGTTGTCCTGAAAGGCAAAAGCGAGTGCGATTCCCACAGCATAATACAGGATATTCCCTATAATAAACGCCCAGAACATAATCCGCTCAATTTTTCCGACCTGAGCGAAGAAGAGAGCCAAAACAAATATAAGGGATACCGCGAAAGTGATGTATCTGATCCAGCCGAGTTTTTTCCTCGGTGCTTGGGGCGTTTTATAGGGGAGAAAATCAAGCACCATAGCCGTCCAACAGGCATATCCACACCAGCCTCTGCCGAAAAGTAACGGTCCGAAAATCTTGGCGACCGCATAGTGAATCGTTGCGGCTTCAAACACGCCGATGAAAAGATAATACCAGAACCCCTCGATCTGCATATTTTCGCTGCAGATCAGCCCCAAGTAGATTAGCATATAAAGCCCGACCAGCAACTGTGTGACTCGCCGCGCGTGTTTATGCTTTCGCACAAACAGGAAAATGCCTAACGCGATGGATATCCCTATGTAGCTGAAATTAAAAAGATAAAACAGATTGTCCTTTGTCAGCCATAGCGTAACTGCGACAGTCTCAAAAATCGCCAACATGACGATCGGCAAAGCATATTTTTTTATCGCACATCATCTCCCGTTCCACGCCAACGCTTCAAATCCCGAGTTGTCGCTGAACTAAGTATAACACAGCGCCCGTTGAAAAACAACTTCTTTACCAGCGGATAGCGGCTTCTTTACGGGAATTGCCCCAATGGGCGACTTTTTTGTAATATGTTTGATATTTCACGGCGCGCGAAGCGTCAGCGGCGCGTCGGCAAGCGCTTTTCGCGTGGTGGACAGCGCCCGCTCCATGCTCTTGCGCTGATCGTCGCTCATGCCGTCGGGAGCTGCCTGATGGCTGTCCACGACGCGATAGGCGTACATTCCGTCCTGCTTGTAGCGCCAGATATAGGTGGGCGTATAGGACGCCTCCTCAAAGGTCACGTCGCCATTGGCGTCGCAGGCAATGCGCAGGTGGAGCAGCATTCCTGCCACGTTGGCGTTCTTTCTGGATTCGCATAGAATGCTGCCTAACGAGTAGGCGCACAGCGTCCGTTTCTGCGAGCCGTCTGCGCGACGACCGATGAGCCATTCCACCCGCTGCACGTTTTGACTGCCGGTGCCGACGATCACGTCCGCGCCGCCGTCGGCAAGCTGCTGAGCAAGCGCTGTCTGCGCCTTTGTGGGCGCGGTACGGCTGGTACTCCCCCAGTGCAGCGAAACGATCACAACCTGCGCGCCGGATGCTCGCGCGCTTTCCATATCCCGGAGGATTGCTTCCGGTTCTGCCTGCGGAAGCGCGAAAGCGTTGCCGTCCTTGGCGATTGCTTTCTTTCCCTTATTTGTCAGCCCGTCCGTATAATGCAGCAGCGCCACTCGAACGCCGCCAAGCGTCATGATCTGCACGGACGACGCGTCCGCTGCGGATGAAAACGCGCCGATCGCAGCCATTTTTTTGACAGTGATCGCCTCGATGGTGCTTTGAAGCCCGGCCATGCCCTGATCATACGCTTCGGTGAAGCCAAGCGCAACCACGTTGGCTCCCGCGCTGGCAAGCATGGGCGCGACCGCTTCCGGCGCAACGGTATCGGATACCTTGGCCTCGGGAACGATCAGGTTATCAAGCGGAACAACCGTTAAATCAGAGCGCATCTGCGGTGCGATCAGCGAGAGAATTTCTGTAAAATCGTATTTTTTCGATTCGCTGTAATAGGCAGACTTTCGCACTGCGCTTTCAATGCACACGCTGCCGGTCAGCGTCATGGCGAAGCTCCCGCCTGTCTGCGGCGTTGGCGCCACGGTGGCCGGGGCTGCCGTCTGTAGCGCCTGGGGAGCCTCCGTGATCGCAGGAGTCGGCAGACTTTCCGGCACGGCGGTACCGATGGGAATGTCGCTCAACGACAGCTCGGGAAGGGTATCCGAAAAATTGAACGCCTGCAACACCTGATTGGGGTCAATGTCGATCTTCGCATCGCCCGCCAGCCGGGGCAGCACATACAGGATGCCCAGCGTCACCGCAGCCATCAGAATCAGCATGACGATGGTGCCCAGCGAGATCCCGCGATGCTTCCGCCGACGGCTCATTGTGCCGCTCCCCTCTCCATAGCTTAGTAGACCTGACTCATGACCGCCGAAACGATCATCAATCCAACCATCACGACGGCCATCGCCAGGCAAACAATCCGGGTTGCCTGCTGACGGCGCTCGGCCTTTCGATTTGCTTTGCTTGCGCTCATCGCCTCGTCCTCCTTGTTTACGCGTCCAGCGCGTCCGCAGGCGGCGCGTCTTTCCACACGCGCAGCTGCGTCACGCGACGCTTTTCCATCTGAATGATCTGCCCGTGCAGCTCGCCCGCCTGGAACAGCGCGCCGACCGCCGGGATTCGTCCCAGCACCTCAGTGGCCCAGCCGCCGACGGTGTCCGCTTCCCAGCAGTCCGGTACGTTCAGCCGTTCCAGCAGGTCGGACAGCTGCATTCCGCCGTCCACCAGGCAGGAGCCGTCCTCCAGCATCACCACGTCCTCGCTGACGTCGTCATGCTCGTCGTAGATTTCGCCCACAAGCTCCTCCAGCACGTCCTCCATGGTGACGATACCCTCCGTGCCGCCGAACTCGTCCAGCACGATCACCATGTGGGTCTTGCTGCTCTGGAACAGCTTCAGGAGCTTTGATATTTTGAGCGTGGAGGGCGCCCAGACCGGCGGCACCATGATGCGGCTGACATCGTGGCAGCCCTCGTGCTGCTTGATATAGAAGTCCTTCTCATGCAGGATGCCCACCACATGATCCATGTCCTCGTGGTAGACCGGCACGCGGGAGTAGCCGCTGACCCGGAACAGGTCTGCCGCTTCCTCCATGGTCGCGGTATCCTCCAGGGCGGTCACATCCACGCGCGGGGTCAGAATGCTGAGCACGTCCTGGTCGTTGAATTCAATGGCGGAGCGGATCAGCTCGCCCTCGTGCGCGTCCATGTCGCCCTCGTGCTGCGCTTCGTCCACCATGGTCATCAGTTCCTGCTCGATATGGTTCTCGTCCTCCTGCGGCTTGAACAGGCGGCTGAGCAGCTTACGCCACAAGACAAACAGCGCGTTGACCGGCTTCAGCACCGTCATCAGTCCGCGAAGCACCGGCGTGACCGCCATGGCGATGCGCTCCGGGGATTCCTTTGCCAGCGTTTTGGGGGACACCTCGCCAAAAAGCAGAATCAGCACCGTCATGACGACGGTGGACAACGTCGCGCCCATGTTGCCGACCCAAGCGGTAAACAGCACCGTGGCGATGGATGTACCCGCAATATTCACAATGTTGTTACCCACCAGGATGGTGGTCAGCAGGCGGTCGTAATCCTCCGCCAGGCGCAGGGTGTGCCTGGCGCGCTCCTCGTTGGCGGTCATGGTTTTCAGCTTGACTTTATTCAGCGCGGAAAAAGCCGTCTCCGACGCGGAGAAAAAGGCGGACAAGGCTCTGGCGGAGCGGTATGGCAGCCGGTTGAAAACGGATTTTCTGAAGGTGGGGAATCATGCGGACAAGGACGCTGCGGGCAAGGCTTTTTTGAAGGCGGCGCAGCCGGAGATCGCGGTCATATCGGGGAGCAATGCAGGAGACGACCCGGACCATGTAAATGAAAAGGCGCTGGAAAGAATAGAGAAACACACGAATGCGCGGGTATATATTACCCAGCGGGACGGAGATATTACGGCCATATGCGACGGAGAATCAATAAAG
>CAZRLM010000019.1:5546-29780 GCA_964600835.1 uncultured Oscillospiraceae bacterium | reverse complement strand
CCCGCAAGTCAACCCTTTCAGAAAAATTTCCATAGAACCCATATAATTGTACCATGTTCTGTGCTTTTTGTAAAGGTACTCTTCCCCGTTTGTATCCATCTTTTTGCCATCTTTTCACAGTCAACCCGTAATTTTTCCTTTTTCGCGCCCTGGCCTGCCGACAATTTGCACCGGCGCCGGCAGGAATTCCCCTTTCCGTGGCAGAATGTAATGATTTGTAAGCGATTTCTCTTTTTGCGCAATTGGACGATCGCTGAAAGGATGCAACGCAAGATATGCGACGATTCCCCCTTTTTTTATTCATCTCCCTTCTGTTGATCCTTCATGCCGGCGTCGCCGGGGCCGCCACCTCGGGCGAGCTGACGCTGGTGCAGGAGTACAACCGGCGGAAGTCCGTCGTTTCCGCCACTTATGTGGATCAGGACGGCAACGTCACCCTCGCGGAGGACAAGGGCTACGCGTCGCTGCGCAATACCTATTCCCGAGGCAACCTTCCCCTTGGCACCGAATATTTTGACGAGCTGGGCCAGCCTGTCAACTGCGCCGAGGGCTATGCCCGCTATGTAATCACCTATGACGCGACCAACCGAAAAAATTCCGAAACCTGGTATGACTCAAGCGGCGAGCTGGCGCTCGGCCCCTCCGGCTACGCCCGGCGCACGGTGGACTTTTTCTTCAAGCAAAAGATCGGCGAGATCTGGCATTACGGCGCGGACGGCCTCCCGCTCGTTTCCGATACGATCTTCGCACATTACAAGGCGGACTTCAAGCGCGTGGGCGACACCCGACTGCTGACGGCGGAGGCGTATTACGACGCGGAGGGGAACCCCTTTCTGAACCCGGAGGTGGGCTTCGCCAGCCGCGTGTGCGAATACGACGGCACCTACATGAGCCACGATCAGTATTTTGATCAAAACGGTCAACCCTATTTCAACCCGCTTCTCGGCTATGCGGAAATGGTCACCAACTACCGCTTCTCCCGCGTGGTGGATACCTCCTACTACGATGAAAACGGACAGCTGGTGATGACCTCCAAGGGTTACGCCCGCATCGAGAACACCTATCCGAAGGAATACACCAAAACGCCGCTCCGCACCATGTATTATGACGAAACGGGCGAGGCCGTCCGGCAGAGCGGCGGTTACTACGGGGTAGGTTATCTGCCCTCCCTCCACGCCCGGAACGCGCGGAAGGTGTTCTATGGCGCGGACGGTGAGCGCGGCTACTGCGACGAGGGTTATTCCCGTATTGATACCACCACCAACACCCGCGGCCGCGTCACCAGCATCGCCTATTACGACGCAGACGACAAGCCGATGGTCGTGCCGTCTCTTGGCTACGCCGCCGTCGAAACCGCTTATGAGGGTGGGCGCTATATCGTCAGCGAGCGATATTTCGGCGCGGACGGCTGCCTCATCAACAACAAGCAGGGCTATGCGCAGGTACTCTATACCTACGCGTCCGGCCATAAGCTGCTGACAAAAACCTACACCGACGCGCAGGGGCAATGGGTCGCCGGCCCCTCCGGGTACGCGCAGGCGCGCTATTCCTATGACAAAGGCGGGCTTGTCACCGAGCTGTTTCTTCAGGCCGACGGTACCGGCCTGGTCAATACGAGCGGCTATGCGGGCACCATCTCCTCCTATGACGACGCAGGGCGCAGGCTGCGCGTCACCTACATCGACGCGGAAAGCGTGCCCGTCACGCTTTCGGACGGGTACGCGACGGTTTTCTATACCTACAACAGCCTTGGCAAAGTCGCCTCCGAGTCCTATCATGACGCGGAGGGGAACCCTTGCCTGTGCAAAAAAGGCTACCACATGGTCGCCTATGACTACACGACAGGCAACCGCAAGCAGAGCGAACGCTACTACGACGTGGGGGATTCGCCCATGCTCTGCGCCGACGGCTACGCAGCCGTCCGTTATGAGTATGACAACCTGGGCAACACCGTTATGACGCTGTATCTGGATTTGGCAGGAAATCCGGTGCTGCCGCCAGACAGCGAATATGCGTACAGCCGCCGTGTTTACGCGTCGGACGGGCTGTCCTACACGACGGCGTTCTATGGCGTCGACCGTCAGCCAATGCTGCTGCAGGCAGGCTACGCGTCCGTCCAAACCGTTCTGAACAAGCGCCGACAGACCATCCGCGAGGCGTACTTTGACCTGTCCAACGCGCTGACGCCTGGCCCAAACGGCTATGCCGCCGTCGACCGGGAGTACAGCGCGTCAGGCCGCGTGCTTGAGGAGCGCTACACCGGCCCGGATGGCAAGCCGCTTGCGCTGGCGGACGGCTTCGCTTCCTTCACCCGCAGCTATGACGACCAGGGTCGGCTGCTCCGCGAGGCATTCTTTGACGCGCAGGGGCTGCCCGTTGTCTCCGCGCGCACCCGGTACGCGGCCATCAGCCACGAGTATGACGAAAATGGTCGCACGGTGCGAACCGTCTGGTATGGCACGGACGGCAAACCGACCGCCCTGAACGACGTCTTTGCGGAGCAGCGCTGGCAGTACGACGAGCAGGGGAACGTGACCTACGAGGCCTGGTTCGGCCCCGACGGCCAACCGATTGTCGCCAACCGGATGGGCTGCGCCGCCGTTCGCCGCGTGTTCGACAACGCGCAGCATACCGTCGTCGAGCGCTATTACGACGTGGACGGCGAGCCGATGAGCCTGCCGGAGGGCTACGCCATGCTCTTCCGGCAGAACGACGAGAACGGTCGCGCCCTTCTCACCCGCTATTATGACGCGGAGGAGAAGCCTGTGCGCTGCCGCAGCGGCTACGCTGCCATCCGGCAGCAATATGACAGCCGTGGTCGCGTCACCTGGGAGTGCCGCTACGATTCCGACGGGCTGGCGATGCCTCAGCCCAACGGCTACACGATCCTTCTTCGGGAGTACGACGGCACGGGCAACATCATCCTCGAAGCCTATCAGGACGGCGAGGGTCGCCCGGTGGTTGCCGAGCGCCTCGGCTACGCCGCCGTCCGCAAAGCCTACAACGAAAACCGCCAGCCTGTCCGCACAGCCTATTACGATACGGACGGTCTCTTGACGGCGCTTGCCGACGGCTATGCGGTGCTCCTCCAGGAATACGACGAGAACCGACGTGTGGTTCGCGAAGCCTATCTGGACGCGTCCGAGCAGCCCGTTCGCTCCCTCAAGAACGGCTACGCCGCCGTCAACCGGACGTATGACGAGGCCGGGAACGTGGCCACCGAGCTGTTCCGCGAGACGGACGGTTCCCCGTTCGTGCTTCCGGGCGGCTACGCCTCCGTCCGCTACGCCTATGACGAGAGCGGCAACGTCGCCGCCACCACCTGGTGTGACACGAACGGTCAGCCCGTTTTCAACAGCGTGCAGGGCTGCGCAACGCTCTGCCAGGACTACAACGAATACAAGCAGATTGTGCGCCTGCGGGCGCTGGATCCCTCCGGTCAGCCCGTCCTGCTGCCGGACGGCTACGCCTCCCTGGAGCGCGATTACAACGAGCAGCGGAAGCTGACCCGCGAGGCCTACTTTGGCGTTCACGGCGAGCCGGTGCTCTCCGCGAAAAACGGGTACGCCCAGGTGCGCTATGAGTACGACGAGACGGGCCGCGCCGTCCGCAGCGCCTGGTACGGCACGGACGGCGGGTTGATGACGACTTCCTCCGGCTATGCGGTGCTCCTGCGCGATTACGACGCAAACGGCTGTGTGATCTACGAGACCTATCTGGACACGGAGGAGCGCCCCGTGCTCTCCACGCGGAAATACGCCGCGGTACGCCGCGTCTATGACGACAGGAAGCAACTGCTCGAGGAACGCTACTTCGGCACGGACGGCGAGCCGCTTGTCCTGCAAAACGGATACGCCGCCTATACCCAGACCTATGACGAAAAGGGCCACGTCCTGCGCACAGCGTACTTCGGCGCAGACGACAAGCCGGTGCTGCTTCGCGGCGGATACGCCGCGGTGGCCCACGCCTACAACGAGCAGGAGCAGCTTGTCCGCAGCGACTATTACGGCACGGACGGTCGGCCTACAACCCTTCCTGACGGATACAGCAGCATCACCTTCGCCTACGACGAGCAACAAAACGTAATCTACGAGGCCTATTTCGACGCGGACGGTCAACCCGTTTGTCTGCCCCGGGCGCAGTATGCCGCCATCCGCCGTGCCTACAACGACCTCCGCAAGGTGATTCGAGAGGAATACTTCGACGCGGACGGTCAGCCGCTCCTCCTGAAGGACGGCCATGCGGCGCTATGTCGGGAATACGACGACGAGGGGCGGTGCACCCTCGTTGAGTACCTGGACGAGCAGGGACAGCCAATCGTCGCCGCCTGCGGCTACGCGGCCATGCGGACGACCTATCATGCGTCCGGGAAAGCGTCGCTGATTTCCTATTTCGACGCGGACGGTCGCCCGCTTACCCTGCCGGACGGCTATGTCGCCGTCGCCTATGATTACGACGCGCAGGGCAACGCCGTTTACACCGCCTATTATGACGCGGAGGGCAGGCTGACGCTTTCCAAGCGCACCCGCTGCGCGATCATGCGCCGGGAGTTTGACAAGAACGGCCGCGTCCTGTATGAAGCCTATTTTGACACGGCGGATCAGCCCCTGCTCATCGCGTCGGGCTATGCCTCGCAGGCCTTCGACTACGACGATCAGGGTCGCCCCTGCCGCATACGCTATTTTGACCAGTCAGGCGTGCCCACCCTGATCCAGGACGGCTACGCTTCTCTCTCCCGCGAATACAATGAGACCGGCAAGCTGACCCTGGAGGCCTACTTCGGCACGGACGACGAACCGCTGACACTCAGCGCCGGTTACGCTGCCGTGTCAAGGGGCTATGACAGTGCCGGACGGCTGTCCGTCCTCCGCTATCTGAACGGCGACCTCGAGCCCACGCTCAACAAGGACGGCGTCGCTTGCCTGCGGAAGGAATATTCCGAGGACGGGCTGCTGCTCCGGGAAAGCTACGAGGATACCACCGGCGCGCCCGCCCTGTATCGCGGCGATTACGCTGCCGTCGCCTATGGCTACGACGCGGAAGGAACGCTCGTTTCCCGGCAATACTTCGATCAGGAAGGCAAGCTGATCCGGTCAAACCCCTGATCGTTCTTTGCCGAAATGGTGTACCGATTGGACGAAAACGGGCACACAAAAACCACCGGGGCTGCCGGTGGTTTTTGATTGGCTTTGAAGCCCGGGATTACCGCGCGAGAATCGCTTCGATCTGCGCAATTTCCTCGGCGGTGAAGGGCGCGGCGTCCAGCGCCTTCACGTTTTCGAGGATTTGAGAGGGACGGCTCGCGCCGATGAGCGCGGTGGTGACGACCTCGTCGCGCAGCACCCACGCCAGCGCCATTTGGCTCAGGGCCTGGCCGCGCTTTTGGGCGATCTCGTTGAGGGCGCGCACCTTGGCCAGCTTTTCCTCCGTGATGTCGGAAGGCTTGAGGTAACGCGGGTCGTGGGCAGCGCGGGAATCGGCGGGGATGCCGTTGAGGTACTTGGTGGTCAGCAGGCCGTTTTGCAGCGGCGCGAAGCAGATGCAGCCCACGCCCTCACGGCGGAGCACATCCTGCAAGCTGCCCACGCCCTCCATGGGGCGCTCAATCCAGCGGTTGAACATCGAATAGCTGGGCTGATGGATGAGCAGGTGCGTGCCCAGGTCGCCCAGCGCCTTGACCATCGCTTCGGTCTGCGCGGCGTTATAGTTGGAGACGCCCACATACAGCGCCTTGCCGCTGCGCAGAATCTGCTCCAGCGCGCCCGCCGTTTCCTCAATCGGCGTTTCCGGATCGGGCCGGTGGTGGTAGAAAATGTCCACATAGTCCACGTTCATGCGCTTCAGGCTCTGATTCAGGCTGGCAATCAGGTACTTGCGGCTGCCGAAGTCGCCGTAGGGGCCTTCCCACATATCGTAGCCGGCCTTGGTCGAAATGATCAGCTCGTCGCGGTGGGGCTTCCAGTCGAGCAGCATATGCCTGCCGAAGTTGCGCTCTGCCTCGCCATAGGGCGGGCCATAGTTGTTGGCCAGGTCAAAGTGGGTGATGCCGTTGTCGAAGGCGGTGCGCAGCAACTCCTGCTGGACGCCGAAGGGCGTGATATTCCCGAAGTTGTGCCAAAGCCCGAGCGAAATGACCGGCAGCTTCAGGCCGCTCTTTCCGCAGCGGCGGTACGTCATGGACTGGTAACGGTCGGCAGCGGGGACGTAGATCATGGTAACTCCTCCTGTAATGAAAATATAGTTTGAATGAGCGCATCCGTCTTGGCGCGGGACAGCAAAAAGCAGGCGCATCGATCCCGGATGATCAGGTCGAAGGCATCGTCGTACTCGGCGATGGTCAGCGTCCACCGCCCGCCCTCCTGAAAGGTATATTCCATTTCCAGGCGCGGTTCCCCTGTTTTTTCCGGCGTGGGGACGTATCGCTCGATCAAAAGGCCGATCATCTGCTGATAAACCGCCAGAAAGCGCTCCTTGTCAAGCGCGTTGTCTTCCAGGCGGTAGCTGTCCGAGGCCTGATCCACCTCAAAGGAGAGGGTTTTCTCCGGTGTGCGCACAGTCACGGCGGAAAGCTGGTTGAGCATCACCAGTCCCGGCAGCTGCTCCGCCAGGTACGGCACGGTGAGGCTGCGCAGGAAGGACAGAGTGCTTGCGTCGATGGTGTACACGGCGCTGTTCTGATTCAGGCGCAGAGTGCAGACGTCCCCTGCCTGGCCGATGGTCAGGCGCGTCGTGACGTGATCCTCCAGAGAGATCACGGCCAGCGGCGTATCGAGGCCCCAGTCCGCGTCCGCGCCATCCAGCGCGGCTATTCCCGTGGGGCAGATGGCTTCCAGCGCCAGATAGACCTCGGCGGCGCGTTCCGAATTGGCCGGGTAACGAATGGGCGTCGTCAGCTCCACCATGGTGTTGAAGGGATTTGCCTGCGTGACGCGGGCAATGGTAATGGTTTCCTGTCCCGGACGCTCGATGGCGGCGACGTTCAGCGTCTGCGCCGTGAAGTAGGCGGACAGATCCGGCAACGCGTACAGCGTCGCCTTGCCAGCGTTGAGGACGCTTCCCAGGGCGTTGTTGACCACATACACGGCGGGATCGCCCTCCACGGCAGCATACCAGCCCTCGCCGGTAGGAGTGGGATCCCCCATGCGCAGCGTCAGGGCACTCTGGTCGCCGTATTCGTAGCGAACCGTGAGCGACCGGTCGTTAATACCGTATTCGCTGAGCGTACCCTCCAGCCTGCGCCTGGATAGAATGGACGCGCCGCTCGATAGCAGCTCCCGAGCGGCGTTCGCGTCCAGCTCGGCTTCTTCTCCTTCCAGATGATACCCTTCGTCCTGGCGAAGGAGCGTGAAGCGCTCGCCATCCCGGGCAACGGAGACGCGAATCGGAACGCCGCTGCCCTCGGGGACAAGCTGCGTGAAGGACGTTGCGGCGACCGGCGGCGTGTCCTGCTCGGGAGCGCAGGTTCCTGCGAAAACCAGGCAGCCCGCGAAGAAAGCTAAGCTCGCCACCAGCGCCGCCAGCAGCGGCATCAGCCGCTCCGGCGGTTTTCTCAGCGCCCGCTGGTTTTCCGGCTGAACAGGCGTTTTGCTCATCTCTTTCGCCTCCTGATCAGCACGATCGCGCCCAGAAGCACACACGCTACCGGCAGCGCCAGCACGACCGCCGCCACGCGCCAGACCTCCTGCGCGGTGAGCGCGGGCATCGAATGGTCGTTCAGCATCCGCACGGGCACGTTCTGCCGGGTTTCCCGCTGGGCCAGATAGTCCATCAGACGCATGGTCAGGTCAAGATTATAGGTGGAATGCAGCAGGCTGTTGTCCACCAGCGTATACAGGCTGCCCATCAGCACCAGGCGCGCCTCTGCGTCCTCTGTTTGGCGACTGACGCTGACGGCCAGCTGCTGCGTACCGGTGGGCATACTGCTGTCCCGGACGATAGAGTCGCTGCTCAGGGGACAGAGGTACGCCAGCTCGGAGGTGAACAGGAGCGTCTCGTAGGTGCAGCCCGACAGGGGGATTTCCGGCCCGGTCACGGCCCGCGCGCCCGGCAAAATGACGCGCTGTCCCTCCTGCATGGCCCCAAGCGCTTCGCTTTCGCGGTTGACGGCGGGCATCAGGTACAGCGGCGAGTTCATCCAGTACGCCGCGCTCTTTTCGTCCTCCACCACCATGCCGTCCGCAAAGGACAGGGAAAATTGCCGGGCGATTTCGGCGATGTTCGGCAATGCCGCCATGTCCAGGCTGGCGTCGCAGGCCAGCAGCAGCCGTCCGCCATGGGTCAGGAAGTCCGTTAGTGCCGCGAATTCCTCCCCGGTCAAATCGCGGGCGGGGGACAGCATCAGCAGAATATCGCCGCTTTGCACCGCGTCGTCCTGCAAGAGCGACGTTTCGCCCACGCCGTAGTTGTCTTCCTTCAGACGACTGACCAGCTGCGAGCAGCTGTCCATGCCGGCCTCGCCGTGACCGGTCAGGAACCACACCTGTCTGCGCTCACCCCCGGTGACGTTGCGAATCGCGCCGGTGATCTTTCGCTCGGCGGCCAGCCCAGTGACGGTATAGCTGCCGTCCGACTTCATCTGGTAGGCGTACAGCTCGGACGCGCCGACGACGACGCTGCGGGCGTCGTCGGCACTGGCCACGATGACGGAGCCTTCGGCGATGCTCTGCCCCGATTCCGCATAGGCGCGGATCCGCCCCGGTTCCGTGATGGGGTCAATGGTATCGACGGTTACGCGGCCCGAGCGTTCATAGCTGGCAGCCAGCGTTTCCAGCATCCAGCGCGTTTTCGAATCGGTTTCCGCCCGGAATACCAGGTGAAGCGCGACGGTTTCCTCCAGCGCGGCAAGGGTCTGCTCCGTGCCCTCGCTCAGCTCCGTCAGTTGGTCAGGGGTCAAATCCCACACAACGCCCGCGCGGGTTTCCAACACATACAGCCCAGCGCAGACCAGTGCGACACACAAAAGCGCCGCAATCATCCGCATCGGCACGGAAAAACGAAAGGCTTTCATCCGCTTACCTCCTTTTGCTTTTCCGGCGCGTCAACACGCAGACGGTGGCGCACAGCAGCAACGCAGAGAAAAGCAGCAGGTAACCAACGTCAGTGGGATGGACGACGCCGCTGGCGATTTGCGCATAGTGCCGGTTGAGCGCCACGCTTTGCAGCAGCGCCGGAAGGAACGGGAGATACGGCGTGACCAGCGACGCGGAGGACATTTCGATCAATTGCAGGAGCATATTCACCGCCAGGGTCAGGACGGCGGCGGTGATCTGGCTGTCCGCAAGCGCGCTCACAAACAACCCCACGGCCACATAGCAGCCGCCCAGGAGCACAAAGGCCAGGTAATGCGCCAGCACCATGCGCCCGGACAACGACACACGCAGGGCCAGAATCAGCACATACAGCCCGGTACCCGCCAGTGAAACGCACAGCACGCCCATCGCGGCCAGAAACTTACCCAGCGCCACCCGCGTGAGCGCGGTGGGCGAGCAGTAGTACAGCTGATCGGTTTTCTGACGGCGTTCCTCGCTGAACAGGCGCATGGTCAGCAGCGGCACAATCAGCATGAGCAGGTAGCTGAGATTTCCGAAAAGCGAGGACAGATCGGCGGAGGCCGCCAGAATATTGTACAACAGGAAGAACGCCGCGCCCAGCAGCCAGAAGATAGCAATGAACACATAGCCCGTCGGCGTGGCAAAGTAGGAGCGCCACTCCTTGCGCATCACGCTTCGCATACTTCCGCCTCCCCCTGCATCAGCTTCATGAAAATGTCCTCCAGATCTACATCCAGGGGATAAAGCATCCGCAGCTCCGCCTGTCTCTGGGCAAGCGCCCGCGGAACCTGGACGGCGATGTCGGCCCGGGAGCGCACCAGCCACTCCTGCCAGCCCTGCTCGCGCGGCGGCAGCATCTGAACGTCCGTCACTTCCGGCAGTGCGGCCAGCGCCTCCCGTGCCCCATCACCCGAAGTGCGGACACGCAGTCTGTGCTCCTGCCGGGGCACTCGCGCCGCAATCTCGGCAAGGGTACCTGAGGCGACCATTTTCCCCTTCCGCAGGATGACCAGCGACGCGCAGACGTCGTCAATCTCGGACAGGATATGGCTGGAAAGAATCACGGCGTGACGCTTGCCCAGCTCGCGGATCAGCTCCCGCACGGCGATAATCTGCTCCGGATCCAGCCCTGCGGTCGGCTCGTCCAGGATGATCAGCCCGGGGTCGCCCACGAGGGCCTGCGCCAGGCCAACGCGCTGCCTGTAGCCTTTGGACAGGCTGCGCGTGGTCATGTTCATCCGGTCGGCCACGCCGGTCATCTCACACAACTGCTCGATGTGCGCGCGGCGCTTGTCCCAGCGAATGCGCTTCAGCCCGCAGACATACTCTAAGGATTCGCGCACAGTCAGCTCCGGATGCAACGGCGGTATTTCGGGCAGATAACCCACCTCGCTCTGATACGCCGCGCCCAGCTTCGCGATGTCCGTGCCGTCCCAGGAGATAACGCCAGAAGTCGGGGCGAAGTAGCCGGCGACCATGTTCATGGTGGTAGACTTACCAGCGCCGTTCGCGCCCAATAGTCCCACCACCTGCCCGCGGCTGACGGCGCAGGTCAGCCCGTCCAGGGCGGTATAGCGCTGATACTTTTTGACAACTCGATCCAGCTGGAGCATCGTCGGGCCGTCCTTTCATTCTGAAATCATGGGGTTTGCCCAACAAAGCGGGCCGGGCCATACCCAAAGGCACGGCCCGGCCCATTGGGGCTAAGGGGCTTTGTCCGTTGTTTAACCGATTAGTCGGCGTTGACGAAGCTGTTGTACTGCTCGGTCCAAACGGCGCTGCGGATTTGGCCGTCGATTTCCCAGGCAGTCTGCACGGTCTCGTTCCACTGCTCCTCGGTCAGCTCGCCCACCAGCGCCTTCTCCATGGCTTCCTTGATCAGGGTCGCGGCGTCGTCGGTCAGGAACTCGGCCTCGGTGCCGTTGAGATCATAGGGCACATAGTAGTCGAAGGGCGGAATGGCCTTGATGCCCGCGTCGATCTGGTTGCGCATCTCCCACGCGGTGTAGGCGCGCCAGCTGGAGGTCTCCTTGGACACCAGGGGTTCCGGATACTTGTTGTAGTCGTACCACTCAAGCAGCTGGTACTCCAGCATATAGCGGTCGGTCGCACCGTCGGGCTGGGTGAAGGTCTCGCCGTCCTCGGACAGAACCCAGTGATCATCCTGGATGCCATAGGTAGCCAACATATAGTTTTCCTCGGACTCGAAGATCCAGTTGATGAGCTTCAGCGCCCACTGGGGATCCTCGGAGGTGGCGGACAGCGCAACCTCAGCCATGTAGACAGGGTTGCCGCCCCACGCGTTCACGCCGCTGGGCGCGTCGGTGAAGTTGGGGATCGCGGCCCAGGAGCAGGTGCTGTCGGGGTTGGCGCTCACCAGACGGTCAGTGCCCTGCAGACCCATGTTGTACCAGCCGGAGCACATACCGATACGGTCGGTCGCGCCCATGTCGTTAGCGGTCTCATTGGTCATGGTCAGGTAGTCCTGATTGATGTAGCCCTTCTGGTACCACTCGGCAGCCTTGCTGACAAGCGCCCAGGCGTTCTTGTGCATATACCAGGGCTTCACGGTGCCGTCCTCATCCAGGAAGCGGTCGACGTCGTTGCAGTCGCCCTTGGTGCCCAGATAGTAGACGTGCAGCGGGCCGGAGAACAGGCTCTGGAAGTAGGGGATGTAGCCGTACTCGTCGTTGGGGTCGCCGTTGCCGTTGACGTCGGTAGTCTTGACGCCCTCAAAGTAGGCTTCCAGCTCGGCCAGGGTGGTGGGCATTTCCAGGCCCAGCTTCTCCAGCCAGTCGGTACGAATGGAGGGCACGCCGCCAGCGGTGAAGGTCTCGTGGCGGGGAAGCGCCCAGACGTTGCCCTGCGCGTCCTTGCAGGGGATCCAGGCTTCCTCGGGGATCATGGCCATCACGTCGGGCAGGTAGGTATCCAGCATTTCCTGGGTATAGGGCTGGATGGCGCCGTTGGAGGCGTAGTTCGCCCACACGCCGCCACCGGCGGTCAGGTTCAGGGTATCAAACTTTTCGGAGCCGGCGATCATGACGTTCACCTTTTCATTCCAGGTGTTTTCCGCCACAACGATGACCTCGAAGTCGATGCCGGACTTCTCCTCGATCAGCGCCTTGATCTTGTCGTTTTCGGTCTTGTTTTCCTTGTTGGAATTGGAGCGGATCACGAAGCGAGCGGGCTCCGTCTGTTCGCCCTGATCGGCGAAGGCGACGGCGGTCAGGCTCAGCAGCATCGCAACCGCAAGTACCAGAGAAACCAGTTTCTTCATGGGGGTACCTCCTTGAATCTATCTTCAGAGCAAACGCCCTGAGAGCCTTGAGTCAGCGGCCGTCAGCCCTTGACCGAGCCAACCAGCATCCCCTTGACAAAGTACTTTTGCAGGAAGGGATACACGCACAGGATGGGCACGGTGGCGATGACGATGGTCGCCATGCGCACGGTTTCGGCCGGGGGAATGAAGTCCATGCTGGAGCCGACGACGGTGATGTCGGTCACAGTGGCGGAGTCGATCAGCTGGCGCAGGGTGTACTGCATGGTCCACATTTCCTTCTTGTTCATGTAGAGCATGGAGTCAAACCACATATTCCAGTGATAAACCGCGTAGAACAGCGTGATGGTCGCCAGCGACGCGGTGGACAGCGGCAGGTAAATGGAGAAGAACACGCGAAGGTCGTTTGCGCCGTCCAGCTTGGCCGATTCCTCCAGGGAGTCGGGAATCTGGGTGAAAAAGTTGCGCAGCACGATCATGTTAAAGGGGTTGACCAGGCCGGGCAGAATGTAGACCCAGAAGTTGTTGAGCAGGCCCAGGGACTTGTTCAGCAGGAAGCTGGGAATCAGGCCGCCGGAGAACCACATGGTGAAAACGATCATCGCCGTCAGCGGCTTGCGCAAGGGATAATATCCCTTGGAAAGCGGATACGCCAGCAGCGTGGTGAAGATCAGGTTCAGCGTCGTGCCAATCAGCGTGCGCATGATGGTGGTGAGGTAGGAGTTGACGATGTTGGAACCGGAGGACAGGATGAATTTGTAGCCCGACCAGTCCAGCGTGGAGGGAATCAGCCGAAGCGGATGCAGCGCGCGTTCGATTTCGGGCGTGACGGAGCGGCCGACCACAAACAGCACCGGATAAATCATCACGGCGCACAGCAGCACCATAGCGACATTGTTGATGACATTGAAAATTTTGTCGCCTTTTGTCATCGTACCATTCATTGCGATCTTCCTCCCTTCCTCAGAACAGGCCCTGCGCTCCCAGCTTGCGGCTGGCCTTGTTGGAGAACATGATCATTGCCAGGGCCAGCACGCTCTTGACCAGGCCTACGGCTGCCGAGTAGGAGAATTTCGACTGCTGGATGCCGTTGCGGTAGACGTAGGTTTCAAACACGTCTGCTACCTCGTAGACCGACGGGCTGTACAGGTTGAAAATCTGGTCGAAGTTGTCATCGAACATTTTGCCCACCTGCAAAATCAGCATGATGGCGATAATCTCCGACAACGCGGGGAGCGTGATGTGCACAATCTGTTGCAGCTTGTTGGCGCCGTCCACCCGAGCGGCCTCGTACTGCTCCTGATCGATGCCGCTGATGGCCGCCAGATAAACAATGGAGCCGTAGCCGATGTTCTTCCAGATTTCCGAAATGATCAGGATGGGGCGGAACCACTGCTTGGACGTCAGGAAGTAAATCGGCTGTCCGCCGGACATCTTGATCAGGGTGTTGATCGCGCCGTTATCCGGGGAAAGCATGGTGTTGAGCAGGCCCGCCACCACAACCCAGCTGAGGAAATAGGGCATATAGGTGATGGTCTGCACGGTGCGCTTGAACCAGCTCTTGCGGATCTCGTTGATCAAAAGCGCCAGCAGAATGGGCGCGGGGAAGCTGAAAATCAGCCGCAGAACGCTCAGGTAGATGGTGTTCTTGAAAACACGCTCGCAGTAGAGCGACTTGAAGAAGATTTCAAAATTTTTGAAGCCGATCCATGGGGCGCTCATGATCGCACCGAAGCCGCCTGCCGCCCCCTTGTAATTCTTGAAGGCAATGATAATGCCATACATGGGCACATACTTGAACACCAGGAAAAAGATGATGCCAGGGATGACCATCAGATGCAGATAGCGGTAATCCATCAGCTGGCGAAGCATACGCTTTCCCCTGGACGGCCTGAGGTCAGGACGGTTCATCGCTGCGTTACTTTTCATCCACGCTCTCTCCCTTTGCGAAAAATCATGTATAAAATGTGCTTTTTCATGCTTAAATCATACAGCAGGGAATGCGGCAGAAAAAAGATGAAATAAAGCAAAAAACAAGCAGAAACGATCATTTCCCGCCGGACGCGTCGGGGGAAGCGACTCAAACAAAATCCGCCCGGCATCGAACGGCTGACGTCGATTCGATGCCGGGCGGCAATTGATCGCCTGCTCCCTGCGGTTGTCAAATTTTGCGCGCCGCCTCGACAACCCAGCGGATCCGCTCCTCGGGCAGCTCGTTGTGGAGGCTGCAATCCGCACCCAGAATGTAACCGATCTTGCCGCCCTGCGCGACCAGCGTGCGCACTTCCTGCTCCACTTCCTCGCGGCTGGCGGTGTACAGCTTGCCGCAGGGACGGTTGTCAAAGCCGCCCCACACCGTGCAGCCGAAATGCTTTTGGGCCTCCTGAATGTCCATGATGTCAATAAACCGGGACCAGCTGACCACGGCGGTCTTATAGTCGGCCCACACGGACAGGCGGTTGGGAATTTCCTCCCACGCGCACAGATGGATGGCGTTCATGCTGCTCAGGGTGTTGGCGTAGTCCAGCACGGCCTTGTCGCTGGGCGTAATCCAGGAGCGATATTCCTCGTAAGTGAAGCGATTTTCCTCGGCGTTCTGCACGCTGTAGAAAATGCCGTCCGCGCCGGCTTCCTCGATAATACCGCGCACCAGCAGCTTCACGTCCTGGGCGATCACGTCGCAGGCGTGCATCATCGCGTCGGGATTCTCGCGGATCAGCTTCATCATCATCGGATACCCCACCTGCAAACGCAGGTAGCAGATAGGCGCAAAGATCAGGTACAGGGCGACGCACTCGCCGTTCAGCCGCTGGATGATCTTCTTCGTGCGCTCAATCTGGCCGCGGATGAAGGGATGATCCGCCCCCAAGGGCTGGACATCGTACAGCGCCTCAGCGCTGGTGATGCCGTCCAGCGCCGGCGCCGGCCAGCCGAAGTACTTGTCGGCGGACAGCTTGACAAAGTCCACGTCCGTGTTTTTGTACGCGCTGATCTGGTAATCGGCGAACTTGTCGTCATCCTCCCAGTATTCCGGCGGGACGTGCTGCCACATACAAACCGGGACGTGATCGGTTTCCTTGCCCTGAAAGGCTGCGATGACCCGCTCTCTCTTGTTCATATTGCTCCTCCTGTTCAAAACCGTATGGTTGTGATGGTTTTTTGTAATCGTTACTCGAAAAATAGCACAAAAAGGCGACGCGTTCCACCGAATTTCGATCATTCTTGTGGTCGAATCAACCTGAAATGACAGAAAAGGCGGGCCTGCCGTTCAAAGCGACAGGCCCGGCCATTTACTTGAGTGAGATCATCCGGGTTTCCAGGGGCTGAAGGGCGACGGTCATTTCGCCACTGTCCGTATAGAGGGTGGCGGTGGTTTCTTCCTCCGCGTTGTTGAGCGCCACCAGCATCCGATCCGCCGGATACCACGCCGTTTCCACCAGCGCGCTGTCGGACAGCCAGGCGGAATTTCGAGGCAGGCTGCAGGCGTACAGCAGCGTTTCCAGCAGCATCCGGGTTCCGGCGGGGCCGACGGTAAAGTGGCTCATGTAAATGCCCATGCCCTTGCCGTAGGAATGCACGGTCATCTGCGGCACGCCGTTTTTCTCGCACAGGACGCGGGCCTCGCCGTCCGTCAGATACAGCTGCGGCAGGCTGCCCAGGCTGTCCGGAGAAACGGCGATGGGCAGGGTGTCGTCCACCTCGTAAGCCCAGCGGCCATGGCAGACCCGCGCGCCGTCGTCCTCGTCCAAGCCCAGCACATGGGCCATGCGGAACCGATGATCGTACCCGGCCACGGCGGATGGCTCGCCCACGCCGATGAACGCGCCGCCCTCATGGACAAAGCGGGTCAGCTCGGCCACCAGCGCGGCGCTCTTCCAGGCGTCGCCGCCGCTCCAGGCGTCGCCCATGCGCCCGGCGTTGATGACCACGTCCACGTCCGCCAGCGCGCCGTTTTCCACATCCTCAAAGCTGATGAACTTCACGTCCACCGGCAGGCCGGAGAGGGCCTCGTTGATCTGGATGAGGGCGTGCGCGTCCGTCTCATGGAAATGGCCGGAGAGCGTCCAGGAGCGCAGCTTTCCCCAGGTGTGCAGCACCGCCACGCGGATAGGCAGCACATAGGGCGCGCCGTTATGGTGCAGCCGCTTGATGAGGCGGAACTCGTCCGCCATGGCGGCGATGGTATCGTTGAAGGCAGGGTAATCCAGCGTCAGGTGCAGGTAGCCGCCCAAGCCGATGCGATCCACCGGCTGACGCAGCAGCGCCCGGCGCACGCTGCGCCAGTAGCGGAGCGCGTCCTTCTCGGGCGCGCCGCCCGGGGAGAAGGTCGGCGCGCCGCCCAGCCCCACGGGGAACAGGTAGGGATGGAAGCGCAGCTCGTGAACGGGCACCTTGGCGAAGGCGCACAGGCGGCACTCGAAGCCTGAGAACACGCACTTGATCAGCCCGTCAAAGCCGATGGACTGAAAGCGCTCGCCGCAAGGCTCCATGCCCACCCAGCTGTCGTCGTAGAACACATAGGCTTCCTTGCCGTGCTTGTGGATAATGTCCACCAGCGCCTTCGCCTTTTCCGCCACGAAGGCCTGAATAAAGTCCATGTAGTCCCGCTTGGCCGGGGTGGGCGGCATATGCGTCACCTGCCGCTTGCCGCCGTTGACAAAGTCCTCGGCGGTGAGGGCGTAGCCGTACTGCCGCTCGAAGGCGTCCAGCGCCGCGGGGCTGACGGTGAAGTCATAGCTGGCCCAGTCGGTGAACAGGTTGCGGTTGCGGGGGCTTGCGCCCCAAATCCACACAAAATTGTAAAACAGGCTGGTCAGGCGCACGACGCTGGTTTGCGGGTTGTTGACGCACCAGTCGTCAAGCCACTTGAGCAGATACGCCCACGCAGCGGGATGGCGGGGATCCAGCTGACGCAGATGTTCGCTGGTCCAGTGGTTGGTGGTATGGTTGTACATATTGATTTCTTCCCAGATGCGCCAGCACAGGAAGGAGGCCGTGTACTGATGCCACGGCGTGCAGCCCCGCACGGTGACGCGGCCGTCTGCGTAATGCCAGGCGTCGCGGGGAACCTCCCGGTTGTCCGTGCGGTCGTAGACCTGGTAGAAGCGCAGCGCGTCGGGGCTGTCGTTGAGCTGAAGCTGCTCGGTGAAGTAGCCGTCCATCAGCGGAATGACGACGCTGTCGCCCTCGGCCAGCACCGGCTTGGAGATCAGGAAGGTCTGCTGCTGGCTGTCGGGATGCGCCTGGGCAAAGGCGTTATGCTGGCGGATGATGCAGATGGTGGAATAGATGCGGTAGCCCGCGTCCACGATTTCGTTGGACAGCCTGGTGCCGTCGGAATCGCGGATGACGTCCGCGCCCCACTTCCGGGCCAGCTCCAGCGTCAGGCCCTCGTAACCGGCCTCGCCGGGAAGGGTAAAATCGCCCGTGGTATGCAAGGGACATTCTCCTTTCTATGGTGCGCCGCTGCCTTAGCGGCCAACATCCGACGGGGAGGGGCTGACCGTCGGGAAAAACCGGGAGTTGGACGGCGGCAGCGAGTTAAAGTACGCCGTCACCATCGGATTTTCCTCACTGCGCATTTTCTGCCGCCATTGGTTGGGCGATACGCCGTGGATCCGCCTGAACTGGCGGTTGAAGCTGGACGGCGAGGGATACCCCACCTGCAGCCCAATTTCCGTAACGGAATAGTCGCAGTTGTACAGCAGCACACAGGAACGATCAATGCGCACCAGCTGAATGTAATCCAGCGGCGACCAGCCCAGCATCTGCTTGAACAGGCGGCGGAAATGCGAGGTGCTCACATGACAGAGGCCGGCCAGCGTCTGAATGGAGATTTCCTCCATGTAGTTTTCCGCGATGTAGGAAATGGCAGGCGCAATGCATTGCAGCTGGCTGTTGGTGTACTGATCGTTTCTGGCGGCGCCGGAGCGGCAGCGCAGCAGCATCAGGAACAGCGCGCCAAAAAGGTCGCGCACCACATTTTGATAATGCGCCTGGGTATTCTCCAGCTCCCGGACGATCATGGAGAGAATATCCAGAATCTCCGGGTGCTCGCTGCCGCTGAGCACACAGTCCTCGCCGCCCACATCGCGCTGGTATTCGCTGAGCATATTGCTCAGGCGGGGGTTCAGGTTGGGCAGCATCGCCTGGGGATCCACATAGATCCAGTTCCAGCAGCACACGCCCCCCTCCTCCACAATGTGCGTGTGCGGCACATTGGGCGGCGCGATCACCAGGCAAGGCCCCTCGAAGGGCAGGAGGCAGTCGCCCAAGCGCACCTTTCCCTTGCCGGAGTGCAGGTAGCCCAGCTCCACGCAGTTGTGGAAGTGCATCCGGGACGGCGGCTCAAAGTAGCTTTTCCAGGAATCTCCCAGCAGACCAATTACGGGGAAGTTCGCGGGCAGGTCAAAATGCCGGTAAAAGATGTTGAGCTGCGGTGCTTGCTGATTCACAGATCTCACCTTTTCATGTCATCCTACGCTTTTCCCCGCGGCTCCGGCGGCTCTCGCGTCGGCGAAGCGGAAAAAAGGATACTTTATTATATCGCATCTTCCTCCATTCGCACAAGTCCAGACCGCGCGGTTTTCGCGCCCGCGCGCGACATCCCTTATTTGGCGATCATCATATCCAGAATCACATGGTCGGCCTGATTCATGCCCACGCTGCCCAGGTTGGCCAGGTTTTGGATGCTTTTCTCCGGATCCTCGGCGACGATGCCGTCGAGCCGGGAGGGGGTCACGCCGGCCATGGCCAGCTGAGCACACTGTACCGCGCTGGCCAGCGAGCTGGCGATTTTCAGCGCGCAGCCCGACTTCGCGCCGTCACAGATCAGGCCGGAAATGTCGGCGATCATGTTCTGAATGGCGAACAGAATCTGCTCCAGGCCGCCGCCCAGCAGGTATACCAACCCAGCCGCCGAGCCGATGGAAGACGCGATGGCACAGCCGCACAGGGGCGACAGCTTGCCAATGTGGGACTTGATGTGAATGGTGATAAGCTGGCTGAGCGCCTCCGCCCGAAGCATTGGCTCCTCGCCCAGCCCCAGCTTGCGCGACGCGGCCACCACAGGCAAGCTGGCGCTGATGCCCTGATTGCCGCTGCCCGCAGTGCTCATCACCGGCAGAGTGGAACCGGCCATGCGCGCGTCAGCCGCCGCGGCGGTATAGGCGCAAACATAGTCCGAAAGCGTCATCTCCTCCATGGCGCGGCCGTTTTGCAGCACGCGCCCCACACGCATTCCGTAATCCTTGGAAAGCCCTTCCCGGGCAATAGCGTCGTTCATGGCGATCACGTCGTTCAAAAAGCGAAGCTCTTCCACGTCTACACTCGTAATAAAGGCATAGATTCCGGTCACGTCCAGCGTATGGGCGGCGGAGGAGCCTGGGTGCTCGGTTCTGGACGAATCGTGCTCAATCACACGGTCGTCCAGCTGCACGTGGGCGATGTGGGTATGCGCGTCCTCAATGACGCAGACGGCCTCGTGCCCGGAAGCGTAGGCGTGCGCCTCGATGTAGAGCTTCTTCTCCGTGTCCTTTTTCTGAACGCGGATGTGTCCAGCGGCGGCGTAGGCGCGCGCTTGCGCATAGTCCTCCGGCCCCGCGCCGGAGAGCACCTCCAGCCCGTATTTGGAATGGCCCGCCACGCAGCTGAGGGCCGAGGCGATTTCCAGCCCAACCATGCCCGTACCCGGAATGCCCACGCCCATGGCGTTCTTCAAAATATTGGTGCTGACCCACAGCTCAACCCGCTCGGGCAGGCAGCCTATCGTCTCCTTGGCCCGGGCCACGGCCAGCGCCACGGCGATCGGCTCCGTACAGCCCAGCGCAGGCTTGATTTCCTGACGAAGCGCGTCCAGATACTTTTGACCACTCATTCGATTTACTCCTTGATGTGTTCTACTTCGTCCAGCGCGGCGATACTCAGAGCGTAGACGCGCATGAAGTTGAGCATATGCTCAATGTCCTCGCTCTCGTCGCACTGATGATAATCGCCGCGGCCGGGGCGGAAAATATGCGGCGGAAACTCGCGTCCGGGCATTCCGGGGCCGAAGCCGAAGGCATTGGGGATATAGGCGGCGTAATTGCCGCCGGACATGACGAAGGGCTTGCTGTCCTGCCGCATCACCTGGTTGTACACCTCTGTCAACACCCCCACCACGGGATGCTCTGTGGGGAAGGAACAGGAGGGACGGAGGCGCAGCCTGACGGCACGCGCGCCAATGGGCGCTGCCACCGCCTGCGCCCGGGCGCACAGCTCATCCGCGTTGGCCGTGACGGGCAGGATAACATACAGCTTGACCCGCAACCAGCCGTCCGCCCAGGACATTTCCGTCGCGCCCATTTGCAGCGCGCCCGATAGCTCGTCCGCGTAATCGAGGCCCACTGTCTCGCCGTGCCAGCTGTTGATCAGCCCGGCCAGGCCAGTCAGCTTGCCGCCCTCCTCCGGGTACGCATCGGCCAACAGCCTCAGCATACGGACGATGGCGTTGTCGATGCCATCGGCGTTGAAGATATGAGAGGAATCGCCCATGGCGCGCAGCATACGCCCGTCGGGCAGGACGGCGGCGACGGTCTCCGGCGTCACGGAGGGATTGTTGCTCTGCTCAAAGCGCACGACGGGCGCGAAGGGCACGTCGAGCGCGAGGGTCATGCAGCCCCGCTGGGCGACGCAAACCGGGAAGCCCGTATCCGGCACGATGGACAGGTCGGGCGAGGAGTAATGCGCGGTGAAGTAGCGCGCGTCCTCCATGCCGGTTTCCTCGCTGGTGCCCATGTACAGGCTGTAGCGGCGGCGCAGCGTCACGCCCAGGTCGCGTAGGCAGTTCATCACATGAAAAACGCCAATAGCCGCCATTTTATTGTCCTGCACGCCGCGGCCGATCAGGTAGCGGTCGTCCACGAGCGTCCCCTCAAAGGGTGGATAGTCCCAGTCGTCGGGGTTGGGCACAGGCACCACGTCCAGATGCGCCCACAGGCCGATTTCCTCCCGCCCCTCCGTGAAGGTGATGGATCCAACATAGTTGTCGTAATTCCGGTGGGCGTAGCCGTGGCGTTCGCCCAGGCGAAACATATAATCCAGCGCGTCGCGGCAGGGCTGCCCGAAGGGCGGCGCCTCCTTGTCCGGGACGGATACGCTGGGAATGCGCACAAGCCCGATCAAATCGTCGATGATCTCCTGACGGTGCGCCTTCAGCCATCCGTCCACCCGGGTCAAAAGCTCCTGATTCATCAGCACTCACCTTTCCGGATGAAATTTTCTTGAGTTTATCATATCTTTTGGGCGATGAATTTGCATATCCGTTTGCGCCATAAAACGCGCAAAAATGACTTTTTCCCACGCGAGGGATGGACAAAATGATCGTTTTTGCCAAAAGAATGCGCATTCCCGCGCTATGAAGCAGCACAAAAAAGCGATAAGATAATGAAAAGGAGTTGGTCATCATGATTCAGGAACGATTGGAACGCGTGCGCGCGCGGATGCGGGCGCACGGGATAGCGCAGCTGATTGTCACGCAGCCCCAGGCCATCTATTATCTGACCGGCCTGTGGTGCAACCCCATGGATCGCCTGGACGCACTGGTGGTAACGCTTCAAAAGTGCAGGATGCTCTGCTATGTCCTGGCGGTAATCGAACCGGAGGGATGCGAGGTGACCGTCTATGCCGACGCGGGCGCGGCGGTTGAGCACCTGAGCGCCCTGTTGGAAAGCACCGAAACCGGCGTGGACGGCGCGCTGGAGAGCCGCTTCCTGCTCCCGCTGATGCAAAAGCGGCCGGACGTGCCGCTCAGAATTTCCTCCTGCGTGGAGGAAGCGCGAGCCGTCAAGACCGATGCGGAGGTTCGTCTGCTGCGCCGGGCCAGCGAAGTGACCGACGAGGTGTTCGCCGACGCCTTCACTCGCCTGCGGGAGGGCATGACGGAGCTGGAGCTGGGCGCGGTGTTCTCGGACAGCTTTATGGCCCATGGCGTCGGCCGTTTCGCAGGCGACCCAATGGTGTGCTTTGGCGTCGGTTCGGCGGAGCCGCACCACACACCGGGCAATACGCCCCTTCGCCCCGGCGACGCGGTGTGCGTCGATACGGGCAAGCGCATCGACGGTTATTACAGCGACATGACCCGCACCGTGTTCTTCCGGTACGCCAGCCCGCAGCAGCAGGAGGTGTACAACATCGTGCTGGAGGCCAACCTGGCCGCGCTGGACAGCGTTAAACCCGGCGTTTTGATGTCCGACATTCACGAGGCGGCCTGCAAGGTCATCCGCGACGCGGGCTATGGCGATTACTACCCGCACCGCACCAGCCACGGCATCGGCATCGACTACCACGAGGCCCCTTCCGATGTGGCGGGCCATCCCGTGACCATGGAGCCGGGGATGTGCATCTCCGTGGAGCCGGGCATCTACCTGCCGGGGCGCTTTGGCGTTCGGATTGAGGATCTGGTGGTGGTGACCGAGACCGGCTACAGCCTGCTCAACCACGCGCCCAAGGAACTGACGATCATCGACTGAGCGCGCGGCCAATCCCATCAAAATGAACGCCCATGCCTTGCAGGTCAAGGCATGGGCGTTTTGTGTCAGGGATATCAGTCGCCGATCAGAAGGCGGAAGCCCTCCATGGCCCGGGTGGGCGTGCCGTCATCGCGCCAGGCGCTGAGGGGGTAATCGCTCCAGCTCCGCGCGCCCTCCGGCTCCCACCACATGACGCCGGTGCACAGCGGTTGAGCGCGGACGGCGGCGGCAATGTCCGCCATCAGGGCGTAGCTGCCCGCCTCGTCCTCGTCCAGACCGCCGGTTTCGACCACCATGAACGGCTTCCCGAACCGGGCGGGGATCGCCTTCATGCTGCGCTCAAACGCCTCGCGGGCCTGGGCGTAGGTCGTACCGTAGTTATTTTTCAGGTGATACGGATAGTAGGAGAAGCCCATCATGTCGTAGCGGCAGCCGTGCTTCTCCAGCTGTTCAAAGTAATGCAGGTTGAAGTCCGTTTTCGTGATTTCCGACAGCTGAATCATCGTCCGGCAGTCGGGGAAAACCGCCTTCACCGCGTCGTGCCCCGCGCTGTACAGGCGGGACAGATAGGCAAAGTCCTCCGCGGAGCCCATGGGCAGCGCCAGCCCCAGATCGGTTTCGTTGCCGATTTGCACCCATTCCGGCTGAACGCCGCCGCTTTTCAGCAGGGTCAGCACCTCGCGGGTGTACGCGCCCAGCGCCGCTTCCAGCTCGGCCCGGCTCAATCCCTGCCACGCCTTCGGCATCGGCTGATGACCGCCGTCGCACCAGGTGTCGCCGTAGTGAAAGTCGATCATCAGGCGGAACCCGGCGTCCCGGCACATCTGCGCCAGGGCAAGGGTTTCCTCGCGGGAGCAGTGTCCGGCGTGGGGATCGTCCGACGGGTTCACCCAGGTGCGCAGGCGGATGCTGTCAATCCCGTATTCCTTGAGCGTCGTCAGCAGGTTCTGCGGTTCCCCTGCGCTGTTGCGAAAGACGAACCCACTTTGAAGCATCTGCGGATACCAGCTGATGTCCGCGCCCAGTGCGTAATGCATCGCTGTCTCCTCCTCCGCGCCTCAGCGCCAATCAACCATCAGCTTTTCCAGGAACGCGCCGTCCTTGAGGCCCTCCACCAGCACGCGTACCTCCGCGTCCTCGCGCAGCCATTCGGCGGGCATCCACACCCGGTCGCTGTCGCCGGAGCGGAAAAGTGCTTCCACGTCGCTGTCCGGCATCAGGCGGCCCAGCACATGGCCGTTGTTCACAATGGTCGCCATCACCTCGTGACCCACGGGGCGCAGCCACAGCTCGCGGCCTTCCTCCGGCGGAATGTTCAGCTTCAGCCAGACCGCCTCGCCGCCGTTCAGGGACAGGGGCAGCGCGCGCGCCGCACCGTCAATCGGGCACTTCTTCG
>CAZRLM010000019.1:0-5446 GCA_964600835.1 uncultured Oscillospiraceae bacterium | reverse complement strand
CCGTTCAGGGACAGGGGCAGCGCGCGCGCCGCACCGTCAATCGGGCACTTCTTCGCCATGGCTTCCACCGGCCGCGTCGCCAGCTTCGCCTGACGAATGCACTGCGCACCGATGAGCTTCAAGTCGCCGGGCAGGGACTCGCAGGAGTCCGCCCGCACGCGGATCACGAGCTCCTCCATCCGCCCGGGCTTCGTCCAGGCGGTGATGTCGATATAGGGGTTGGTGCGGTCGATTTCGCCCACCAGCTGGCCGTTGACGTACACCGCCAGATCCATGCTCGTTCCCTTCGCGGACAGCATTCGCGTGTCGCCCGCCAGCGGCATCCGGATCTCCTTGCGGAACAGACCGGCGCGGGTGGTGCTGCGGGGCACCAGACAGCCAAAGTCCGTCAGGCACGGCAGCGCCGACCAGACCGGCGTGACATACTCGGTCACGGGGCCGTCGTCGGGCTTGAAGCGCCAGTTGTTGCGGATGGCACGCTCCTCCAGGATGGCGAAAGCGCCCTCCAGCCCGCGCAGGGACTCCATGCACAGCAGGGGATTGTAGCCCTCGTCAAAGCAGGTGTGACCCCAGATTTCCGTTTGCAGGCTCACGCGTCCGCCGGTGACCGGCACGCGCTGCATCCCCGCGTCGCTGATCCAGGTGCGCAGGTGCCTGCCGTCTACCCGCAGCGTCGCAATGTCCGCCGCGTTCTGCAACAGCAGTCCCTGGCACGGCGGCACGGTAAACTCGTACACGGCTCGTCCGCCGTAAGCGCCCAGCTTTTCCATCGCCTGAATTTCTCCGGCGCGGTCGGCCTTCAGCGGCTCCGCCGTTTCGGACGCGGCCACTGCCGCCTCCCGGCTCTGCCACGGGGGCAGCACCGGCTGATCAAGCGCGGGGAGCCAGGGCGACGCGACCCGGGCGGCCTCCTCGCGGCCAACGCGGCGCACCGTCAGCGGGCCGTCCGCGGTTTGCAGCGTTTCGCCGCCCACGCACACGCGCTCCTCGCCCGCGGTTTCCAGGCAAATCCCGTCGCCCTCGCCGTAGATGACCAGCTCGCCGCCGTCAATCCACGCCACGTCCGCCGCGGCCCACTTGATCGTCACAGACGGGTAGCCCCACTGGGCCATGTTCACGTCAAACAGCAGCAGCCGGGTGGTGTCGCCCTCCACCGTCAGGGAGAAGCTGTCCTGCCCGCGGGTGATTTCCGCCTTTCCCGGGTTGCGGCTCAGGTTGGGCAGGCAGAGCATGAAGCCGCCGCCCTGAAGCGCCATCGCGTGGACGCCCTCGTCGTTGGTGCGGAACTCCGGGCGCACATGAATATCGTTCGCCGCGAAGGGCACGCCCGCCGCGACCTTGTCGCCCAGGGTATGGATGATGTTCGCCAACAGCCGGGCCTCCAGGAATTCCCGCGTGATCGCGCCGTCCGCCTTGAGCATGGAGCCCATGTCGTAATCGTTCGTGATGTAGACGATGCGCTTCTCCGGCGTGCTCGACCAGGCGGAAATGCCGTTGCGGCAGTCGAAGTTGGTCGTCGCCGTCTGGCAGTAGGGGCTGATCAGCCGCACGCCGCTGGCCAGCTCGCGGCGCATGAAGTTGTGTTCCCGCTCCGTTTCGGTGGCCATCAGCGGCAGGCTGCGGGGCATGAGGATTTCCTTCTGGATGATCTCCATCTTCTCCTCCACCGTCGGCTCGGAGAAGGGCGGGTAGATGTTGAAGGAGGGCGTGATGCGTTCCACGCTGCCGGTGGCCGCGTCTACGTCGCCCTTGCTGGCGACGCAGGCCACATAGGGCACCCTGATGCCGTGGGCGTCCGCCATGTCGCGGATGGCCTCCATGTAGCGGTGCGCGTGGCGGCAGGGGAAGATGTCCAGCTCGTTTTCCAGCTGCAACAGCACAATGCTGCCGCCCTGATCCACCTCGTAATCGTGGATGATGGGCAGAATGTGATCCATCCACACCTGGAACATGGCCAGGTACTTCTCGTCATACTGGCGCACCGCATTACTCTGCATATGCACCCAGATCGGCACGCCGCCGCCGTCCCACTCCGAGCAGATGTAGGGGCCGGGGCGCGCCACAACGTAGAGCTGCTCCTCCGCGGCCAGCTTCAGGAACGACGCCACGTCCCGCTCGCCCGAGAAGTCCCACACGCTCGGTTCGACCTCGTGATAGTTCCAGGGGAAGTAAACGTCGATCGCGTTATAGCCGCTCTTCTTCAAATCCCGCATCCGCCTGCGCCAGTACTTTTTCGGCAGACGGAAGTAGAAGAAGGAGGAACAGAGCAGCACCGTCGGTTTTCCGTTGATCACCAACGCGCCGGATTTCAGTTCAACACAAGCCATGGAAGCGAAACCCTCCTCTTTTTGTATCGCGGCACGGGCCGGCGATTATTTCACGCCGGCGCTGCCCGCGCTGATATTCACCTCGTACATATACTTCTGTCCGATGAAGTACACGGCGATCATGGGAAGAATCAGGATCATGGAGCAGGTAAACACCCGGTTCCACATCGGCGGCGCGCCGGAGGACGTGGTCGCCGTCAGAATCTTCACGCCCAGCGCCAGCGGGAACAGATCCTCGTTGTTCAGGTAAATCAGCGGCTCGAAGAACCAGTTCCAGTTGCCGATGATGGCGAACACCGCCACCGCCGCCATCGCGGGCTTGATCAGCGGCAGCACGATCCGGGTGAAAATGCCGAAATAGCCCAGGCCGTCCAGCTTGGCCGCCTCGTCCAGTTCTCTGGGCAGGCGCGCGATGAACTGGCGCAGCATGAAGATGTAGTAGGCGGAGCCAAACAGGTTGGGGATAATCAGCGGCAGCCAGGTATCCAGCCAGCCCAGCTCCTTGAAGATCACGAAGGTCGGGATAATCTTAACCTGCGAGGGAATCATCATCGTGCTCAGGCACACGATAAACCAGAAGTTGCGCTTTCTGGCGCGCAGGCGGGCGAACGCGTACGCGCACACCGAGCAGGACGCCAGCGTTGCCAGCGTCGAGGTGACGGTAATGATCACGCTGTTGAGCAGCCAGGCGCCCACCTTGGTGCCGGTAAAGATATTGACGTAGTTTTCAAAGTGGAATTCGCTGGGAAGCAGCGTATAGGACGCGAGCACGACGGACTGGTCGCTGGCCAGGGAGATGCTGATCATAAAGATGAAGGGGACGATGAAAATCAGCGCCGTCAGCAGCAGGAACGCATGGGTCAGGAGCTTGCTCCGCCAGGTCAGCTTTCTCATTGCGATTCCCCCTCGTAATACGTCCACGCCTCGGAGGACTTCATCACCAGCAGCGTGAGCAGCAGGATAATCACAAACAGCACCCACGCGATCGCGGAGGCATAGCCCATCTTGTATTGCTTAAAGGCCTGATTGTAGAGCAGCTGCACCATGGACAGGAAGCTGTTCTCCACGCCGCCGCCCAGTCCCGCGCGGCCGGGCATTCCGTTCTGGCTGCCCAGCACATAGGGCTGGGTGAAGATTTGCAGCGCGCTGATGATGTTCATCACCAGGTTGTAGAGGATCATCGGGGAAAGCATGGGCATGGTGATGTGTCGGAACTCCTGCCAGGCGTTGGTACCGTCCAGGTAACCGGCCTCGTAAAGCTCCTGCGGAATCCCCTGCATACCGGACAGCAGGAGGACAAAGCCGGAGCCAAGCCCCCACAGGGACATGATCACCAGGCCGGGCTTTGACCACACGGGATCGTAGAACCATTGCGGGCCGGTGATGTGGAACACCGCCAGCAGCTTGTTCATGATGCCCTCCGGCGCGAGAATCCACATGAAAATCAGCGCGCTGACCACCACCGGCACCAGCGTGGGGATGTAGAACAGCGTCCTGTAAAAGCGCTTGCCGCGGATGCTGCGGTTCAGCAGCCAGGCCAGGAACAGCGCGATGGCCATGCTCAGCGGCACATAAAGCAGCGCATAGTAGAACGTGTTGTACAGAGAGATGAAGAACGTGTTGTTGTGAAAGAGCTTGGCATAATTCTGCACGCCGATCCACTTGGGCGCCTGGAACATATTCCAATTCGTGAAGCTGTAATAGGCCGACGCGCCCATCGGATAAACCGTCAAAGCGAAAAAGCCGATCAGCCAGGGAGAGATCAGCAGATAAAACCATGCCGCCTCCCGCCGCTCAGCCGGCGTGCTTTTGATCCGTTTCTTTTTTCCGGTTTTCATTTCGAGCTTCCCCCTTCCTCATCAGGATACCGGGCCGCCCTCCGCCATAAATTCAGAAATGCATGGGCCCCGGGCTGGGGCCCATGCATCAAGGGCTGTGGAAAAGGATTACAGGTCGTCGCGAACCTGCTGCATTTCCGCCTGAATCTCCTCCAGGATGGCCGCGGGATCGCCCTCGCCATCATAGAGCGGATCAAGCAGCTCGCCCCACACGCTGGTCCAGCTCGCCCACTCAGGCAGGGTCGGAGGCGCGAAGGTGATGTCCACAGAATCCACAAAGACGTTCATGTTGATCTCCCGATCAGACCAGTTGGCCTTCAGGAACGCGTCGGAGTTCAGCACCGCCAGGTTCGCGGGGACGTCCTCGCAGTTCTCGGCGATCAGCTTGTGGGACTCCTCGCCCGCCAGGAACTTCAGCACTTCAAAGGCCTCGTCCGGATGCGCGGTCGCGGCGTTGATGCACAGGGAGCTGCCGAAAGCGGGAGCGGCCTTGTCCCACAGGGGCGCCATATCCCAGTTCAGGCCCTCGACGTCCTTGAAGGACGCGATGCCCCACGCGCCGGTGCAGTACATGGCGGCCTTGCCGGAAGCGAACAGAGAGGAAGCGGTCGCGCCGGTGCCGATGGAAGCCATCTGGCTGCGGGAGGGCGTCACGCCGTGCACGCTGACCAGATCACGCATGAAGGTCAGGGAAGCCACGTTCTCGGGAGAATTGATGGCGATTTCGCCGTTCTCGTCGATCACGGTGCCGCCGCCGCCATAGATCCAGCTCATCCAGTAGGGGAACCAGTCTTCCTGGACATAGCCCCACACCTTGTCCGCCACGTCCGCGTCGGTGCTGATGGCCTTGGCAGCCGCCAGGAAGTCCTCGCGGGTCCAGTCCTTGGTGGGATAGCCCACGCCGGCCGCGTCGAACAGATCCTTGTTGTAGTACACCACGGAGCAGCCCGCGCGATCAGCGACGCCATAGATCTGGCCGTCGTAGCTGTAAGCGCCCGCAGCGGCCTCGCCCACCTGCTCCGCCAGGTTGATGCCGGCGGCGTCCAGGTAGCTGTTCAGCGGCAGCAGCTGGCCGCGATAGGCGAAGGCGTTGGTTTCCTCGGCCACCACCATCACGTCGGCGGCGGTACCGGAGGTCAGCATGGTCGTCACCTTGGTGGCGTAGTCATCGGGGATGTAGAGCACCTTGACCTCGATGGTATCGCTCTGCGCGTTGAACAGATCCACGCGCGCCTGGTACACCGCGGCGTCCGTCGTGGAGCCCCAGTGGCTGAAGGTCAG
>CAZRLM010000018.1:0-30074 GCA_964600835.1 uncultured Oscillospiraceae bacterium | reverse complement strand
CGGGAAGCCGCGGCCGTCGTCCTTGACGGACACGCTACCGTCGCGGTGGAGCGTCACGTCCACCCGCTTGCAGAAGCCGGCCAGCGCCTCGTCGATGGCGTTGTCCACAATCTCATAGACCAGGTGATGCAGCCCGCGGGCGTCGGTGGAGCCGATGTACATTCCGGGGCGCTTGCGGACGGCCTCCAGACCCTCCAGAACCTGTATCTGATCCTCGCCATAATCCTGCGTGACCATGGTGGCGTTTTCGATTTCCTTTTCCAGCTCGTTTTGATTCATTTCGTCTGCCATTGTCGCACCTCTTCCTTCCCCTCTGCGCGCAGGCGGAGCGTCCGCAGCCCCACGCAGGACAGATACCCGATCGTCCTGCCCGGCCGCCTGCCCTCCCGGCACATCACCAGCGTTTTGGGCCGCGGCCCCAGCGCGCGCGTCCTGCCGGCGGCGGTCAGCCTTTCCAGCGCCGTGCGCGTATCCGCCGAAAGCGGACGCGTCATGTCGCACAGGAGGATCACGTCCGCATCGTGGACGGAAACGCCCCGTCCCAGATGGATCAGCATCGCTTCCGCCCCCTGTCTGACTGAATATCCTTAACAGCAATATTATATCAAAAAAAGCCCCAAAAGAAAAGTGTTTTCCTATATTAAATCGGCGCTTGTGGGGGATGAAAATCTATGATACAATGGGGGCCGAACGGGAGGGATGATCATGCAGAGACTGATCACGGAGCATCGGCTGCGCCGGGTGTGCGAGCCGACGGGCCTTTGGACGCTGACGACGCTGGACGCGGGCGGACTGGACAGGCCGGAGAAGGTGGCTGTGCCCGGCGTATGGGAGAGCCATCCGGCGCTGCGAACCTACCGTGGCCGCGCGATCTATGAAAAGACGCTGACCTGCGCGGGGACGCTGCGCTTTGTGTTCGGCGGGGTGAGCTTCCGCGCCCGCGTGACGCTGGACGGGCAGGAGCTTTGTACGCATTACGGCGCGTACACCGCCTTTGACGCGGTCGTGCGCGATCTGCCCTACGGCGAGCACACGCTGCGGGTGGAGGTTGACAACCGTTTTGGCGAGGACTCCGCGCTCCATGTGCCCAACGATTATTACGCCTATGGCGGCCTGAACCGCCCGGTGACGGTGGAGCAGTTGGGCGGCGCGTATGTGTCCGCGCTGCATATCACGCCGCGCCGTCAGGGGCGGATGTGGCTGGCGGAGGTGGCCATCACCGTCCGCAGCGTGTCCGAGGAGGAGCAAACCTTCGACCTGGAATGCGCCGCCGCCGGGTCGAGAACGGCCTGGAAGCGCCGCGCGCTGCCCGCCGGGGGCGAGACAACCCTGACGGCCACGCTGCCCTGTCCGGGGGTGGAGGCGTGGTCGCCGGAGCACCCGGCGCTGCAGGAGGCGGAGGCGGTGCTATGGCTGGAGGGCGAACCGGCGGACGACCTGATCGACCGCTTCGGCTTCCGCGAGGTGCGCTGCGAGGGCGGAAAACTGCTGCTCAACGGCGAGGAAGTGTGCCTGAAGGGCTTCAACCGCCACGAGGAGTACGGCAGCTTCGGTTGCGCGGTGCCGGTGCAGGCCATGCTGGAAGACCTCGCGCTGATGCGTCAGATGGGCTGCAACTGCGTCCGGACGTGTCACTACCCGAACGATCCCCGCTTCCTCGACCTGTGCGACGAGCTGGGCATTCTGGTCTGGGAGGAGGCCCACGCCCGCGGGCTGTCCCTGAAGCAGATGCAGCACCCGAACTTCCTGTCGCAGACGCTGCAATGCGCCCGGGAGATGGTCACGCAGCACGGCAACCATCCGTCGATCTTCGTGTGGGGCTGCCTGAACGAGTGCGCCGACGACTGCGCGGAGGGCGCGGAAATCTTCCGGCGGGTGCTGTCGGAGCTGCGGGCGCTGGACGGCTCGCGGCCCGTCACCGCGGCGCTGGTGGCCGGGCGGCAGAGTCAGGTGCTGGGCGACTGCGACATCGTCAGCCTGAACGCCTATCCCGGCTGGTACTCTGACTTTGACGCGACCCCGGCGGAATGCCTCGCGCGGCTGATGGACAAGGTGCGGGCGCTGGGCGGCGCGGGCAAGCCGGTGATCATCAGCGAGATCGGCGCGGGGGCGATCAGCGGCTATCACGATCCGCTGGGCCGCGTGAAGTGGTCGGAGGAGCGGCAAAGCGATCTCCTGCGCGCGCAGGTTTCGGCGGTCATGGCGCAAAAGGAGTGCGTCGGCGTGTTCATCTGGCAGTTAGCGGACTGCCGCGTGGACGAGAGCTGGTTCGGCACCCGGCCCGGCACGCGCAACAACAAGGGCGTGGTGGACGCATATCGTCGTCCAAAGCTGGCCTACGAAACGGTGAAGGAGCTGTTCCGGGAGGTGCGCCGATGAAGCATTGCGGGACGCGGATGCTGGAAACCGGGCGGCTGATTCTGCGGCGGTTTGCCGTGGCGGATGCGGAGGCCATGTACCGCAACTGGGCGTCGGACGCGGAGGTCACGAAATACCTGACGTGGCCCTGCCATCCCAATCAGGAGGTCAGCCGGAGGGTGCTGACTGAGTGGGTCAGAGGCTACGACAGCGAGCGCTATTATCAATGGGCCATCGTGCCGAAGGAAACGGGCGAGCCGATCGGCAGCATCGCCGTCGTGCACCTGGATGAATCCGTCGGCATGGCCCACGTCGGCTATTGCATCGGACGGGCCTGGTGGCGTCGGGGGATCACGACGGAGGCGCTGCGGGCGGTGATCGACTTCCTCTTTGACACGGTGGAGGTCAACCGCGTCGAGTGCCGGCATGACCCGCGCAACCCCAATTCGGGCAGGGTCATGCAGAAGTGCGGCATGAAGTACGAGGGCACGCTGCGCAGCGCAGACCGCAACAACCAGGGCCTGTGCGACGCGTGCTATTACGGACTGCTCAGAAGCGAACGGTAACACACAAACGGGGCGTTCTCCTTTACCGGAGAACGCCCCGCAGCTTTTTGAAGCGGTTGATCAGAACCGCATTTTGTCCTCAATGTATTTGCGCAGGTCGGCGAGCGCCACCCGCTCCTGCTGCATGGTGTCGCGGTCGCGGACGGTGACGGACTGCGTCGCCTCGGTGTCAAAGTCCACACAGATGGAGAACGGCGTGCCGATCTCGTCCTGGCGGCGATAGCGCTTGCCGATGGAGCCGGTCTCGTCGTACTCGACGGGGAAGTACTTCGCCAGGTCGGCGTAGATTTCGCTGGCCAGGCCGCCCAGCTTGTTCTTTTGCAGGGGCAGCACCGCCGCCTTGTAGGGGGCCAGCGCCGGATGCAGGTGCAGCACGGTGCGCACGTCGCCGCCCTCGAGGGTTTCCTCCTCGTAGGCGTTGCACAGGAAGGCCAGCACCGCGCGATCCACGCCCAGCGACGGCTCAATGCAGTAGGGGACGTACTTCTCGTTGGTCAGCGGATCGAGGTACTCCATGGTCTTGCCGGAATGCTCCTGATGGCGGGTCAGGTCGTAATCCGTCCGGTCGGCCACGCCCCACAATTCGCCCCAACCGAAGGGGAACAGGAACTCGAAGTCCGTCGTCGCCTTGGAATAGAAGGCGAGCTTTTCCGGCTCATGGTCGCGCAGGCGGAGCTTTTCCTCCTTGATGCCCAGGGACAGCAGCCAGTCGCGGCAGAAGGAACGCCAGTAGTTGAACCATTCGAGATCCTCGCCGGGCTTGCAGAAGAATTCCAGCTCCATCTGCTCAAACTCCCGCACGCGGAAGATGAACTTGCCGATCTGCGCGATGCCCGCGGGCAGCTTCTTGCGGGTGGTGCGCATCACATTTTGAAAGTTGACGAAGATGCCCTGCGCCGTTTCCGGGCGGAGGTAGATTTCGTTGGCGGCGTTCTCGGTCACGCCGGCGAAGGTCTTGAACATCAGGTTGAACTGCCGGATGCCGGTGAAGTCCTTCTTGCCGCAGACGGGGCACTTGATGTCGTGCTCGGCGATATACTGCTCCAGCTCGGCGTTCGACCAGCCGTCGCCGGTCTCCTCGCCGCCGGTGAAGTCCTCGATCAGCTTATCGGCGCGGAAGCGGGCCTTGCACGCCTTGCAGTCCATCAGCGGGTCGTTGAAGCCGCCGACGTGGCCGGAGGCGACCCACACCTCCGGGTTCATCAGAATCGCGCAGTCCAGGCCCGTGTTGTAGCGGTTCTCCTGCACGAACTTCTGCCACCAGGCCTTCTTGACGTTGTTCTTGAACTCCACGCCCAGGGGGCCGTAGTCCCAGGTGTTGGCGATGCCGCCGTAAATTTCGCTGCCGGGGAAAATAAAGCCGCGGTTTTTGCAAAGCGCGACGAGCTTGTCCATGGTCAGGTCAGCCATTGCTCCATCCTCCATTATCTTTGGTCTCTTGAATAGTATAAGCCAACCCCGGCCTTTGTCAAGCATCTTTTCCCGGCGCGGAGGCGTATCTGCACTTTTTTGGTTCCAATTAGAAATTTCACTTGCTATTTTCCGAAAATTGCTCTATAATAGCGGCGGTTGAATCCTTCGGGTCTGTGGTTGCAAGCCGATGCCAGTCGCAGGCAAAGCGGTCCACGTAATCCGCCCAAAGCGGCGGGGAGCATGGTGCGATTTAGAAGTAAGCCCGCCCGGGCGCAATGCCCGAGAGAAGCGCGTGAGGGCGCCCAAGTGCGTTGAGCAACCTTCCAGGCGGCGAGTGTGGGGGCAAAGACCAGGTCAGCCGGAGGAGACGCCTATTTTTTTTCAGGGGGTTCCTTACCATGTACGAAGACAAGACGCTGGTATGCAAGGATTGTGGTCAGGAGTTCGTGTTCACCGCCGGTGAGCAGGAGTTCTATGCCGAAAAGGGCTTCCAGAACGAGCCTTCCCGCTGCAAGGCGTGCCGTCAGGCTCGCAAGGCCAGCCGCCCCGCAGCCGGCGCTCCCCGCGAGATGCATGACGCGATCTGCGCGCAGTGCGGCAAGCCCACTCAGGTTCCTTTCGTGCCGAAGGAGGATCGTCCGGTGTATTGCAGCGAGTGCTTCGCTGCCCGCCGCGGCTAAGACTTCACGGCTCGTCGCGGTATGAGCCGGGCTACCGGGGGTAGCTTTCCAAACGCTGAACGACAAAAACGCCCGCTTCTTTCTGATGCTTGGAAGGAAGCGGGCGCTTTTTATGGGCTTATTCTCTCGGGTCGTTTCCCACGCCGTCCGGGAAGGCGTGCACCCGGTTGATGGCGTACGCCTCCTCCCTGGTCAGGGGCGTCTTTTGCCAGTCAATTTGACGCTCGTAGCCCGCGTAATCACAGATGCGGATCGAACAGAGCAGGCCGTCCTCGTCACGGGAGTAGGCGGAAATGCCGGACAGGCAGACACGGTTGCCTTCCTCGACGCCACGGTCGGTCACGATGTGCACCCATTCGATCACGGACGTGATCCCATCGTCAATCAGGGTTTCATAGCGCATCCCGACCCACATCGGAATGTAGGTGGCCATGCGCTCGTAGGATTGGCGCAGCGATTCCGGATCGCTCGGGTGCGGCGCTACCCCCAACGCTTCGTAGCCGCCGAAGGTGCAATGCCTGCTCGTCGCTCTGAGGATTCGCTCCACGTCCACGCCGTCCACGCGATGCAGCGCTTCATAGTATTCGCGCATCGCGCCCGTCAGCAGGCCCGGGTCGCCCATTTCCAGATGCGCCGAGCGGAAAATCGGCTTGCGATAAGGCGTCAGCCCCGGCACGCGGGAAAAGTTGCAGTAGATCCTGACCTCGTCCAGCAGGCCGTGCGCCCGCAGATCGCCGACGACAAACATCGGAACCTGATTCACTTCGCCGTCCACGACGAAATTGACGTTCACCTCGGACACGCTTCGTCCACCGCCGCGCGTCTGGACGATGGGTTCGACGGTTGCGCTGGTCGCGTGGAAAACCGACAGCCATCCCTTTGCGAAGGCGAGGATTTCCGCCGCCCCCTCAAACCGGCCGTAGGGCGCGTCCACAACCGGCAGCCCGCCGAACTGCTTCTGGTTGCCCAGCAGCGCGCAGGCGTCCTCCGCCTGACCGGCGCAGAGATAACGCATCAGCTTCAGCTCCGCCGAGTCCTCCAGGATATGGGTTTCCACTTGCTTGCATATGTCCGCCAGATTGGATTTTTCGCGGATTTTCATGTTTCTCCTCCTTATCCCCTTTGCAGTGCTTCCCACAAGAAAAAACAGGCTTGCTGCTTGCTGATATTCGACACCACAACAGATTGCCCCTTTATTTTCCCTCAAACCGTTCAAGCGGCGGCTATTTGGCGCGCCGGCAGGCGGGGAATGCGGGAGAGGTTGGGGCGGAGGAAGGAAAAGCGCGGCGCTCCTTTTTTGTTTTGGAAAGTTTCATTTTCGGCCTTGACTTTTTGGGCGAATGTGCTATACTTTCGGCAAGGGAAAACGTTTACCTTCCCACCCGAAGAAGAAAGTGTCAGGAGGAATGGACGGAATGGATCGCGGCGTTTATTTTGACGGGTGGATGAAGCATAATCATTGCTATCATCCGTCGCTGCCCCTTCGCAGTATGCAAATGCTGGAAGACCTGGAGCGTTACCACGGCAACGTGCTGGTGTGGGCCGGGATGGGCGGCGGCAGCATCAGCCTGCCGTATCTGGAAAACGAAGCGTTCGGCCCTGTTGACCCGCGGATGCAGTTTTATGGGTTTATGAACGACAGCGATTTCGTGAAGGAATGCGGCAAGCGTGGCATCAAGCTGTTCGGCATCGTGTTTGAGGTGCAGGGCTGGGAGTTCCCCGCGGTGTTTGACGCGGAAACGGGTCGGCTGACGAGGCTGAACCTGCGCGCGCAGCAGGAGGAAGGCCACGAGTGGTACGGCCTGCGGGAGTTCAGCCAGGACAAGCATCCGGACGCCTTCCGCACGAGTTTGAAGGACTACTATCCCCACGGCATCTACAACAGCAGCGGGGAAAAGGTCGACGATCTGTGGGAGGAGTGCTGCGCCCGCACGCTCCACGGCGAGCCGGTGCACGCCAAGTGGGTGGAGGTCAAGCGCCACGATCAGCAGTGCTATCAAATGTGCCGCAACAACCCTGTCTGGCGCGACTATCTCAAGAAGATCATGGCGCTTCAAATTGACGCGGGCGTGCAGGGCATTCAGTTGGACGAGTGCGAGCTGCCCATGACGGCCATCGGCTCCGGCGGCTGCTTCTGCAAGGATTGTATGCGCCAGTTCACCGAGCACCTGAAAAAGCGCCGCGAGGCGGGCAAGCTCGGCCCGGAATGGAACGACGTCGACCTGGATCGCTTCAATTACCGCGATTACCTCCTGGAGGGCGGGTATGACTTCCCCAGCGGCGCGCCTTTCTTCCGCGACTACTGGGAGTTCCAGGTGCTTCAGGTGCGCCGCTATTTCGGCGAGCTGGTCGACTTTGCCAAGGGGTACGCCCGGGAGAAGTACGATCGGGAGCTGCCCGTGTCCGGCAACTTCTTCAACCTGCAGCCCGCTTATTATCCCATCGAGCCGAAGGCGGACATCCTGATCACGGAAATGGAGCACACGCTGTTCCGTCAGCCGCATTTCTACCGTTATTGCGCCGGATTTGCCAACGGCAAGACGATCATCGTCGCGGAGAACCCCTACGGCGGCATCGTGCCCCGGCTGGTGGAGATGCTCGACCAGGGCAAGGGATACGATCTGTACCGCATCTTCCTCCTGGAAGCGTCCGCTTACGGATGCAACATGGCTGTGCCCTACGGCGGCTGGATGGGCAACACCATCAAGGATGCGTTCCATCCCCCGCGGGCGCTGACCGCGCAGGTACAGGATTTCCTCTATGCGCATGAGGATTTCTATCCCAAGACGCCGGTGCGCGGCGCATGCGTGCTGTATTCCTTCGGCAGCAACTACTGGCGCGAGGCGACCAAGGGCGGCGGCGCAAACGGAATGCAGGACAACTTCGAGAACCTGCTGGACGCCACCACCGCCGAGTGGGACGATCCGACCGCCAAGCATCTGCCCTTCTGGGACGTGATCAAGGAGATGAGCGCCCGCGGCGCGATGTACGACGTGAAGATGATGCCCGACGGCGAGTTCCGTCCGGATGACTTCACCGCCGAGCAGCTTGCGCCCTACCGGATGCTGGTTGCGCCGGACTGCAACGTGCTGACGGAAAATCAGGTCGCCATCCTCGAAAATTACGTCCAGAGCGGCGGTCGGCTGCTGGTCTACGGCCGACTGGCGGAAAACGCCGCGCTGGGCCGTCGACTGAAGGACGTCCCCGGCGTGTGCGAGGTATCCATCGACGACAGCGACCTGAAGGGGAGCATGGAGCGCTTCCTTGAAGCCTTTGACCGGATGTACGCCGAGATCAGCACGGTCAGCTGCGACAACGGCGCGCTGGGAATGCAGCGCTTCGACAAGGACGGCAAGACGTATGTGCACCTGCTCAACTACGCCTACAACGCGGCGGAGGATCGGGTGGAGCCGCTGGAGCGCGCGACGCTGCGCCTGCGCGAGGTCGCGGAGCCGGTACGCGCCTATACCCTGAACGGCGAGACGAACGACTTTACCGTGACCCGGGAGGGTGGGGAAACGATCGTGACCCTGCGCAACCTGCCGGTCTATACCGTGGTCACCTGCGGATAAGAAGGAGGAAAACCGATGAAGCCCAATCGCATTGTGGACGGCGCGCCGCTGTCCGCGGAGGATTTCGCCAAGACCATCCCCGAGTTCGGCATCATGCCCTTCTGGTTTGTCAACGGCCGGATGGACTACGACGAGATGGAATATCAGCTCAAGGAATACAAGGCAAAGGGTATTCCGGGCATCTATATCCACGCCCGCTTCGGCACGCTGGAAAACACCGGCTATCTGACCGATGACTGGTTCGACCGGGTGAAGTTTACCGTGGAGAAGGCCCGGGAGATCGGCCTGCAAATCTGGACCTACGACGAGTACAACTGGCCCAGCGGCACGGCGGGCAAGCAGGTGATGGCCCACGATCAGAAGCTCACCCAGCGCTATTTGCAGCTGGTGGAGGTGACGGTGGCCGGGCAGTATTTCAGCTTCATGGAGGGCACCGACAGCCGCTACAACGACCTGGAGGAGTCCGAGCCGGTGTACGCCTGCGCGATTCTGGAAAAGGACATCGAGGAGAAGCGCTTTGAGTACATCGACCTGATGCCCAACATCGTTTTTGACAAGGTGATTTCCTGGGAAGCGCCCAAGGGCCCGTGGCGGCAGATGTACTTCATTGAGCGCCGGGCGAACTGGTACGCCGACGTGCTCAACGACGAGGCGACCGACGCGTTCCTGAACCTGACCCACGAGCGCTATCAGAAGGAACTGGAGGCAGGCGGCGGGAAGATCGCCGACAGCATTCACGGCTTCTATACCGACGAGCCGGGTATGCACTACTTCGAGGTGTTCCGCAACAACTACATCGTGCCCTGGTCCCGGCAGATGTTCAAAATCTTCCAGGATCGCAACGGATACAGCCTCCTGCATGAGCTGCCCAAGCTGTTCTATGACTTCGGCGGCAACACGGCGCAGGTGCGCTACGATTTCTGGCGCGCGCTGAGCGACCAGTACGAGGAGACGTACTACAAGAAGATTCAAAACTGGTGTGAGCAGCGCGACCTGGTGTTCACCGGCCACCTGATGTGCGAGGAGTGGCCCCGGCTGCACGCGCGCACCAACGGCAACCTGTTCCATCAGCTGCGGCACATGGGGATGGTCGGCGTGGATCACCTCTATCCCCGCGTCGGCACCCGGGAGATGCCGGACGAGCACGTCGCCCTCAAGCTGGCCTCGTCGGCGGCGCATCAGTTCGGCTCCACGCGGCTGCTCTGCGAGAGCCTGGGCGGCGCGTACTGGGACTGCACCATGGAGCGCATGAAGTGGATCGCCGACTGGGAGTACGCCCTGGGCGTGAACCTGCTCAATCCCCACGGCTTCCACTACACCATCGAGGGCGAGCGCAAGCGGGACTGGCCGCCGTCCATGTTCTATCATCACACCTGGTGGCCGCAGTACAAGCTGTTCAACGACTATGTGAGCCGCATGGGCTATCTGCTCTCCGGCGGCCATCATGTGGCGCGGGCGGCCCTCGTGTACCCGATCAACACCATCTGGGCGCAGTATGAGCCGGAAAAGGCCAACGACGTGTCCCAGCTGATTCAGCGGGACTTCGAGTACCTGACGGATCGGATGCTGCGTCTGCACGTCGACTTCGACTACCTGGATGAGGACGTGATGAGCGACGAGTGCGTCCTGGAGGACGGCGCGCTGACCATCCGCGGCGAGCGGTACGAGTGCCTTATTCTCCCGGCGCTGACCCACATCAAGGCCAAGACGCTGCGCACGCTGGAGGCGTTTGTCGCCGCGGGCGGACGGATCATCGTCGACGCGCTGCTGCCCGTCGCCAGCATTGAGGGCGGGGACGGCGATACGCAGGCGTTTGACGCGCGGGTCAAGGCGCTCTTCGGCCATGACGCGCAGGCGGTGCTGGCGAAATTCAAGGCAGGAAAAGCGGACTTCACCGTGGAAAAGATTTCTGATCAGGTGTATTTTGTCTCCGGCGAGGGCTTCTGCAAGGGCGACCATCTGGACGAGCTGACGGACGTGGTGCGCCGCTGCGTGGACAGCGAAATCTTCATCGACAGCGACGAAATCTTCTACCTGCACCGGGTCAAGGACGGGGAGGACTTCTTCTTCCTCATCAACCCGACCCACGAGGCAATCACCGCGAAGGTCAAGATTCGCGGCCGGTGGGACGTGGAGCGCTGGAACCTGGAAAACGGCGGGCGGGAGCCGATCTTCCCCTGCCATGACGAGGACGGCTTCACCTGCTTCACCTGGCATTTCCCGGCGGTAGGCTCGCTGATGGCGCACCTGACGCCCCGCGGGGATTGCTGGATTGCCGACGCGAACGTGACGATCGACGCCTTTAACGGCAAGACGATCGCTGCCCACGGCTGCCCGGAGGGCGAGGCCCGCGTGACGTTGCGCACCGCCGAGGGCGAGCGGACGCTCCGCCAGCCCGCCGCCGCGTCCCGCGCCTTTGTGCCCGCGGACAGCTGGCGCGTCGCCTTCTCCACCCCCAACGCGCTGATTCTCAACAGCTGGAAGGTCGCCTTCGACAAGCCGGAGTACGATCCCGCGGCGCTGAGCCGGCCCGACTTCGACTTCTCCGACTTCATGAACTTCCGCATGGGCACCTGGGCGCTTCAGCTGCCCTACGAGCGCGCCGAGGACACCTATCCGGTGGATCTGGTGTACGTCACCCGCTTCAACTGCCGCTATTGCCCCGACGACCTGCAAATGATGATCGACGGCTTCCGCTGCGAGCATTATGAGGTGTACCTCAACGGCGAGCGCGTTGAGGACAAGCCCGTCCGCAGCTATCTGGACGCGGAAATCGGCGTGATTCCGCTGCGGAACATCCATGCGGGCGAAAACACGATCACCGTGCGCATGACGGTGGGCGGCAAGAACGCCGGCATTCTGGATCTGCTCAAGCTGATCGGCACGTTCTCCGTGGGCAAGGACGAGCAGGGCGAGTATATCGACGCGCCCGTTTCCACCCTCCGCTACGGCGACTGGTGCGAGCAGGGCTATCCCTATCTGGCCGCGACGGTGGACTACACGCAGGAGATCACCCTGCCCGAGGAAATGCTGGGTCATGAGCTGGTGTTTACCGCGGACGTGGGCGACGACCTGTACGAGGTGCTTGTCAACGGGCAGAAGGTGGACACGCGGCTGTGGCAGCCCTACGAGAGCCGCCTGACCGACGCGATTACCGGGCAGAACTTTACCCTGACTGTGCGCGTGGTGAACACGGTTGCCAACATTCTGGAGGCGCAGCGCAAGCCCTCCGGACTGAACGGCTGCGCCATCACCGCTTATCCGAAGTACCATTTCGACGTTTGAGCGCAAAGGAGATTCTTCCGGCGCGTCCAAGCGCCATCCGGCGAAAGCCAGGAAAGAGTAGAATTGAGGGATAAGGCTTGGACAAACCGAAGAAGGACATCTCCATCCGCGACATTTCCCGGCTGAGCGGGGTATCCATCGCGACGGTATCCCGGGTGCTCAACAACGAAAACGGACGCTTTTCAAAGGAGACGGAGCGGCGCGTGATGGAAACGGTGGAAAAGTACCACTACGCGCCCAACCGCACCGCCCGTCGCCTTCGCACGCGGGAGCAGAACTTCGTGGCGATCATCGTGCCCGATATTACCAACGAGTTCTTTGCCCGCATCTGCCAGTCCCTTCAGGAGGGACTGCTGGAAAACGGCTATCTGGCGCTTTTGTGCAACACTGCCGAGAGCATGGAAACGCAGCGGCAGTACCTGGATATGCTGGGCATTGTGAACCTGGCGGGCATCGTGTTTGTGTCCGGCAGCACGGATGTGTCCGGCGTGCTGGCCATGAAGCCGATCCCAACGATTTATATTGACCGAACCCCTCACGAGACGACGCTGGAAACGGCGCTGGTGGTGGAATCAGACAACGCGGGCGGCGCGGCGATGGCCGTGCGGGAAATGTACGACAAGGGCTGCCGCCGCATCGCGTATCTGCGCTGCCTGAGCCCGATTTCGACCCATGTCAGCCGGCAGGCGGGCTACGAGGCAGAGCTGCTCCGCTGCGGCCTGACGCCCGACCCGGCGCTGATTCTGACCGTGGACGAGGCCTCCTTCGGCGCGGCGAAGCGGAAAATCGCCGAGTTGGCGGACGCGGGCGCGGACTTTGACGGCCTTTTCTGCGCGACGGACTATCTGGCTGCTGGCGCGGTGGCCGCGCTGGCAGAGCGGCGCGTGGACGTGCCCGGCCGGGTGAAGGTCGTCGGCTTCGACGATGTGTCCATCGCCAGCCTGAACGCGCGGCCCATCACCACCGTCCATCAGGACATCGAACAGATCAGCCGCACGGCGGTCGCGGAGCTGCTCCGCGTCATCCGGGGCGAAGGGAGCGGCGCGCGCCGCTTCCAGATCGGCGTGACGCTTGTCCGCCGCCAGACAACGTGAGGGCGTTCGTTCATGAAAGGATGAACACGCCATGGCATTTCTTCTTTCTGATTCGCTCATGTGCGCCGATATGCTGCACATCGGCGATCAGCTCGCCATTCTGGATCGCGAAATGGACGCGCATCACGCCGACGTGATGGACGGCCACTACGCGCCCAATTTAACCCTTTCCCCCGACATGGTGAAGGCGGTGTGCGCCGTGGCGAAGCGCCCCGTCGATGTGCATTTGATGGTTTCCCGCCCCAACGACTGGCTGGAGGTCTTTGCCAGGGCCGGGGCAGATATGCTCACCGTCCATGCGGAGACGATCAACCCCTGCGCCTTCCGCACCATCCGCGCCATTCGCGCGCTGGGCTGCAAGGTAGGCGTGGCGCTCAACCCGGCGACGCCGCTGAGCGAGATCAGCCAGTACGTTGACGAGATCGACCGCCTGACGCTGATGACCGTGGACGTGGGCTACGCCGGCCAGCCGATGGTGACGCAGGTGCTGCGCAAGGTGGAGGAAGCGGCCCGCCTCAAGGCGGCAAACGGCCTGCCCTACACGATTCAAATCGACGGCTGCTGCAACCGGAACACCTACGCTGCCTACCGCCGCGCCGGCGCGGAGATGCTGGTGATGGGTTCCGGCCTGTTTGGCCTGGATCCTGATTTGACGCGGGCGGTCGCCATGATGCGCCGGGAGCAGCAGGAGGCGTGAAAATTCTGCGCGCAACGGGCCGGGGAGGACAGAAATGAACGATGAAAACTTGATTCTGGGGATGGACATCGGCGGCACGAACCTTCGCGCCGGGCTGTGCGGCGAGGACATGACGCCGACCGGACTGGAGATTGTGTCCAGCGCGGCGCTGTTTTCGGACGGGCGGTGCCTGGCGGCGCTGGAGCGGTTCATCCGCGATTACTGCGCGCGCCGCCTGGACGGGCATCTGCCGCGGGCGGTATCCATCGGCTTTCCGTCCACGCTGGACAGGCGCCGCCGGGTGGTGCTTTCCACCCCCAACCTGCCGGGCATGGATAACCTGCCCGTCGCGGACGCGCTGGAAGAGGCGCTGGGCGTGCCGGTGTTCATCAACCGGGACGTGAACCTGCTCATGCTCTGCGATATCCGCCGCCATCGTCTGCCGACGGACGGCGTGATCATCGGCTGTTACATCGGTACGGGGCTGGGCAACGCGATCTGGGTCAAGGGCGAGCTGCTCAGCGGCAAAAACGGCGTGGCGGGCGAGCTGGGGCATATCCCGGTTCTGGGGAACGACCGGGTCTGCGGCTGCGGCAACACCGGCTGCATGGAGACGCTGGCGGGCGGCATGGCCCTGACGGACTGGCTGAACGAACACTTTCCGGGTGAAACGATCGACGAGCTGTTCCTCCGCCACGGGGCGGAGCCGTTCGTCCGCCGCTATGTGGACACATTGGCCGCGGCCATCGCCACGGAGGTCAATATTCTCGACCCGGACGCGGTCATCCTGGGCGGCGGCGTGCCGCAGATGAAGGGCTTCCCCCTGCCGTACCTGACGGAACGGCTGCTGGCCCGGCTCAGAAAGCCCTATCCCTGCGAGGGACTGGAACTGATTGTTTCCGAGGATCATCAGGACAGCGGTGTGGCGGGCGCGGGATTGTACGCCCGGTCGGAGCTGGAGAAAGGAAATCAAAAATGATCGCATTGGCATCGGATCATGTGGGGATTACGCTGAAAAGGACGATTATGGCCCTGCTGGACGAAAAGGGCCTTTCCTATCGGGATTACGGCTGCTTTGACACCGAGCGCACGGACTATCCGCGCTACGGCTACGCCGCCGCCCGCGCCGTGGCGGACGGGGAATGCGACCGGGGCGTTATCTGCTGCGGGACGGGCGTGGGCATCTCCCTGGCGGCCAACAAGGTGCACGGCATCCGCTGCGTGGTCTGCTCGGAGCCGTACTCGGCCAAGCTGAGCCGCCAGCACAACGACACCAATATGCTTGCCCTGGGCTCGCGCGTGGTGGGCGAGGAGCTGGCGAAGATGATCGTCAGCGAGTGGCTGGACACGCCCTTTGAAGGCGGGCGGCATCAGCGCCGAGTGGAGATGCTGTCGGAAATCGAAACGACCCAGCGCCTGGACGGGGCGACGGGAAAGGAATGACGGTATGAAGCTGGCGCTGATCGGCGGAGGCAGCGTGCGCACGTTCTATTTGATGGAGTCGCTGCTGCGCTTCTGCGAAAGGCTGAACATCACCGAGCTGTCCATCATGGACAATCACGCCAAAAAGCTGGAAATCTTCGGCGGGCTGGCGGAATACATGGCGCGGGAAAGCGGCGCGCCCCTGCGCGTCACGCTGACGGAGCGTCTGACCGAGGCGGTCACGGACGCGGACTATGCCATCGCCACCATCCGCGTAGGCATGGATGAAATGCGCTGCCGGGACGAGCGCATCGCCCTCTCCCACGGCCTGATCGGCCAGGAAACCACCGGCGCGGGCGGATATTCCTATGCCTGCCGCTCCATTCCGGCGATGCTGGAAGTCTGCGAGGCGATCAAGCAACATGCCCACAAGGGCTGCGTCACCTTCAACTTCACCAACCCGTCCGGCCTGGTCACGCAGGCGATGTGGGACGCGGGCTACCCGGTGATCGGCATCTGCGACAACGCTACCGGCATCAAGATGGATCTGGCCCGGGCGCTGCAAATTGGCGGCGGCGACCTGTATGTGCGGGTGTACGGACTGAACCACCTGTCCTGGGCGGATCGGGTCGAGGTCTGCGGAGAGGACATCCTGCCCGCGCTGCTGGCCAACGATGCGTTTGTGGACACCTTCCACCCCTTCGCCTACTTTGATCGGGATCTGGTTCGCGCGCTGGGGCGGATTCCGAACGGCTACCTGTACTACTTCTATCACCGGGAGCAGGCGCTGGCCAACCTGCAAGCCGCCGAGCGCACCCGGGGCGAGTCGATTCTGGAAATCAACCGGCGGATGATGGCCGAGCTGACGCAGATGGACGTCCGCAGGCAGCCGCGGGAGATGCTGGCGGTGTACCGCCGCTGCATGGGCGAGCGCGAGGGCAGCTATATGCAGATGGAGACGGGCGGCTTCGACGGCAATCGCCGTTTCGACCCGGAGGCGCTCCATATGCCGGAGCTGCGCCGGCTGCACAGCGATCAGCAGGTGTACGAGGGCTACGCGGGCGTGGCGTTCAACTACATCGAGAGCGTCGTGACCGGCAAGCCGATTGACCTGGCGCTGTGCGTGCCGAATCGGGGCGCGATCGACGGCCTGGCGGACGACGACGTGGTCGAGGTGACGTGCATGGTCGGCCCGGAGGGCGCGAAGCCTGTCAAAATCGGCGCGATGCCCGAGGACGCGTACCTGCTGACCCGCACGATCAAGCGCTACGAGCGCCTGACCGTTGCCGCGGTGCGGGAAAAGTCGATCGAGCTGGGCACGCTGGCGCTGATGGATCATCCGCTGGTGGGCAGCTATTCGCTGGCCAAGGCGCTGGCGCGGGAGTACGCGGCGCTGAACGAGCCGTATACCGGCGCGTGGAGGTAACGATGTACGACGTGCTTTGCCTGAGCGACTGCTGCGCCGATCTGGTGTTCGAGGGCCTGCCGTCCCTGCCGGAGCCGGGCGGCGAGGTCTACGGAAAGCGGTTTGCCATCCGGGCGGGCGGCGGCGCGAATACGCCGATGGGGCTGGCGCGGCTGGGCTGCAAGACGGCCTACGCGACCACCGTCGGGGACGATCCGCTGGGCTGGCTGGTGCTGGAAGAAATGACGCGCAGCGGGCTGGACAGGACGCATATCCGCGTGGCCGAGGCGGGCTGCACCTGGGTGAGCGCCGTTCTGGCGACCGGCGAGGAGCGGAGCTTCGCCTCCTATGCCGGGTGCCAGACGGACTTTGGCGGCCCGTGGCTGGCGGACGCGATTCGCGGCGCGAAGCGCGTGCATACCTATGCGTACTATGCAATGAAGTATCCGGACATTGCCGACTGCTGCCGGAAAACGGGGGCGCGGCTGTCCCTTGATTTTGCCTGCGACCCGGCGCTGCGCCTGACGGACGTCGCGCCGCTGATGGGCAGCGCGGACTGGATCACCCCCAACGAGGCGGAAGCGATGCGGCTCACGGGGACGCGCTCGGCGCGGGAAGCGCTGGACGTCCTGTCGGGGCTGTGCCGTGGGACGGTGATCACCCTGGGCGCGGAGGGCTGCCTGGCCGCCTTTGACGGCGCGGCGTATTACGCGAAGCCGCCCCGGGTGGAGGCGGAAAACGTCAACGGCGCGGGCGACGCCTTTGCTGCTGGGTTGCTGTACGCCTGCGCGCTGGCGCTGCCCCCGGCGGAGCGGCTGGCCTATGCCTGCGCGGCAGGCGCGCAGGCCGTCCGCTGCGGCGGGCCGGGAAGCGACGCGTTGCGCCTGGACGCGGTTCGGGCGCTGGCGGCGCAGGTACGCGTGGAAAGTCTGATTTAGGAGGGCGCAAGATGAGGAGCGAAGGCTTGCGGATTCTGGACGGCCATGTTCATGTGTTCGGCGACAGCCTTGATTGCGTGCGCGATATGCTGGCAATCGAGCGAACCTTCCGCTATGACGTGTGCAATTTTCTCAGCTGCGAGGCCATGGACGACGCGGCGCAGAACGCGCTGGGCATTTATTTGAAGCTCATCGCGCCGGACTGCTATGCCTTCGGCGGCTTTACCTATCGCTGTGCGTACGACTTCCGGGAGGAATACGACCGCCTGATGGCCATCGGTTTTGACGGCGTGAAGATGATCGAGCAGAAGCCGACCGTGCGCCGGGCGCTGGGCGTGCCGATGAACGACGGGCGCTACGACGAGCTCTACGCCGCCATGGAACGGGACGGCGTGCCGCTGCTCGCCCATGTGGCCGATCCCACCGAAAACTGGGATCGGGCGCGCATCCCGCAGTGGGCCTTTGACGCGGGCGGATACTATGGCGACGCGGCGGAGGGCTTCCCCGGCAAGGAGGCGCTGACGGCGGAGGCGGAGGATGTGGCGGCGCGCTTTCCGCGCCTGCGGCTGATCCTGGCGCATCTGTTCTTCCTCTCCGACGATCTGCCCCGGCTTGGCGAGTTCATGGCGCGTCATCCCGCCGTCTGCCTTGACCTGACCTCGGGCACGGAGATGTACTTCAACATGGGCCGCGAGCCGGAGGCGGCGCGGGCGTTCTTCCTGCGGTATCAGGATCGGCTGATCTACGGCACGGACAACATGAACCTGACCGACGCGACGGCGATGGAAAACGCGCAAATCACCTGCGGGATGCAGGAGCGCTTCCTCACCGAGTCGGGGACGATCGCCGCGTGGGACAAGCAGACCGTCGGGTTGGCGCTGCCGGAGGAGGTCTGCCGGAAAATCTTCCGGGAGAACTTCCTGCGAGTGGCCGGGCGGAAGCCGCGCCCCATCGACCAGAACGCGGCGGCGGAATACCTGACGCGTCGGCTCCATAACCCGGCCATGCGATTGAAGCCGGGGGAGAAAAAGCTGATCGAGAACGTTTTGAAGCTGCTGTAAGCAAGGAGGGTCGGCCCATGGACGCGCAGGCGATGGTCACGGAGATCGAGCGCTTTTCGCTCTACGACGGGCCGGGCATCCGCACCACGGTGTTTGTCAAGGGCTGCCCGCTGCATTGCGCCTGGTGCCACAATCCGGAGTGCATCGCCCGCCCGGCGCAGCTGGGCTATCGGGAGAACCGCTGCGTCCTGTGCGGACGCTGCGCCGCGGCGTGCCATCAAGGCGCGCACACGGTTCACGGTGAGGCGCACCTGGTGGATCGCGCGCGCTGCGTCGGCTGCGGGAAATGCGTCGCGGCGTGCCCGCAAGGAGCGCTGACGCTCTTCGGGCGGCGGATGACCGCCGAGGAGGCGATGCGCGTCGTGCTGCGGGACGCGCGCTACTACGAGCACAGCGGCGGCGGGCTGACCATCTCCGGCGGAGAACCACTGTTCAGCCCGGATTTTACCGTCGAGCTGCTCACGCTGGCCCGGGCGCATGGGATCCATACCGCGCTGGAAACAAGCGGCGTCGCGTCATCGGCGGTGCTGGAACGCGTCATCCCGCTGACGGATCTGTTCCTGCTGGACTGCAAGGAAACCGACCCGGCGCGTCACCTGGCCTACACGGGCGTATCGAACGCGCCGGTGCTGGACAATTTGGCGCTCCTGATGGCGAGGGGCGCGCAGGTGACGCTGCGCTGCCCGATCATTCCCGGCTACAACGACCGGGAGGATCATTACGCCGGGATTGCCGCGCTGCTGCGCCGCTATCCCGCCATCCGCCGCTGCGAGTGCATGGCCTATCACACCCTGGGCGTGGACAAGTACCGGCAATTGGGTCTGCCCTACGCGGTGACGGGCGCGATGTTTACCGACGGGGAGAAGGACGAAATCCTCCGCCGGATCAACACCCTCGCGCCGATTCCGGTGATTTGGGGATAATTTCGGACAAGCAAAAGGGCGCTGCTTCCAAAACAGCGCCCTTTTTTGTTTTACCGTTCCGCCAGCAGCTGATCGACCTCCGCCGCGGAGGGGATGGACACGCTGGCGCCCGCGCGGCTGACGCTGATCGCCGAGGCCGCCGCCGCGCGCCGGAGACAGACGGGGAGCGGCAGGCCTGACGCGTAGCCCGCCAGGAAGAAGCCGGTGAACGTGTCGCCGGCGGCGGTGGTGTCCACCGCCTGCACGGGGAAGATTGGCTGGCGGAGCGTGTCCTGACCGGGCACGGCGCACAGGGAGCCTTCGCTGCCCAGCGTCAGCACGACCTTCAGGGCGGGATACCGCGTTCGCAGCGCCAGGAGCATCGCCTCGGGCGTGCGCTCGCCGGTCATCTGCGCGCCCTCGATCTCGTTGATGAACAGCCAGTCCAGCCGCTCGATGGGGAGCGAGAGCAGCGTTTCGTCAAAGGGCGAGGGATTCAGCGCAATGCGCATTCCCCGCGCGAGGGCCTGCGAGACGATTTCCGGCAGGCAGGATACCTCGTTTTGCAGCACTAACAGATCGCCGGAGGAAAAGTCGGCGAGGGTCTGCGCCACCTGCGCGGGGGTGATCGCCTGATTGGAGCCGCCATAGAGCAGGATGCGGTTTTCGCCCGTTTCCCGGTTGACCTCGATGACCGCGTTGCCCTGCAACGCATCGCTGCATTGCAGGTAGCACACGTCGACCCCCGCGCTTGTCAGGGTTTCGCGGAGCGTTTCGCCGCCTTGGCCGACAAGCCCCGCGTGGCAGACCCGTGCCCCGGCCCGCGCCAGCGCGACGGACTGGTTCAGCCCCTTGCCGCCGGGCACGACCCGCTGGCTCAGCGCCGCCAGCGTTTCGCCCGGGGCCGGGAAGTGAGCCACCTCGTAAATGTAGTCCAGGTTCAGGGAACCGAAGTTCAGGATGTTCATGCTTCACCTCGTCGTCAGTAAATCGTCCGGGAGAGAACCTCCTGCTGAATGGCGGGATCCAGCTCCACAAACCGGGCGGAGAACCCGCCGACCCGTACCAGCAGGCTCCTGTACTGCTCCGGGTGAACCAGCGCCTGTTCCAGATCGCGCCGGCCGACGACGGTGATCATCGCCTGCGTGCCGCCTGCGGCAAAGTAGCCGTCCAGCAGCGCGCGAATCTTTTCCGGGCTGCGCTGGTACAGCTCGCGGGAGAACTTCATGTTCTGCACCGTGCCCGCGTGATGGTTGCTGGGTACCGTCAAAAGCGAGTTGAGCATGGCGGTGCTGCCGCTGACGTCCATGCCGCCGGTGGGGTTGACCGCGTTGGCCATGAAGGTGCGGGCCAGCCGTCCGTCGGCGCTCGCGCCCACAAACGCGCCCATCGACGTGTTTGCCGAGTTGTTGATGATCACCATCAGGAACGAGGGCAACCCCACCCGCACCGCCTGATCGCGGATCACATCCGCCTCGAAGGTGTGCAGGTCGCGGGCGATGTCGTCCACCGCGTCGTCGTCGTTGCCGAACTTGGGCGCAGCCAGCAGCAGCGCGCGCTCGGCCTCGAAGCCCTCAAAATTGTGCCGGAGCGCGTCCAGCAGCGTTTCCGGCGCGATGGAGCGATCCTGATACACGCATTTGCGGATGGCGGCCAGGCTGTCCACGGTGTTGATGTTGCCGTAGGATTCCAGCGTCGCCGCGCGCCCGTCGATGCCGCCGGAGAGCATCGAGCGGCCCCGCTCGACGCAGCCGTCGTAGAGCAGGCTCATCATCAGGAAGGGGGCCTGCTTGGCCGTCTCGTCCAGGATGAGCTTCTGCACGTCGGCAAGCACCTCCACATAGTGGCGAACCTGCCGCTTGTAGGCGTCGTAGAGCGCGTCAAAGGTCTTGAAGTCGGTCAAATCGCCTAACGGAAGGCCCATCTCCCGGTCAAAGATCAGCTCCCGGCCGTTGAGCAGCGTCACTTCCAGCGCCTTGAGCATATTGATCACGCCGTTGGGCGAGCCGAAGGTTTGATGGTCGATGATGTATTCGCCGCAGCCGAAGGGGACGTACTGCTCCGCCATTTCGACGGGGTAGTTGAAGGCCTGCTCGACATCCGGCACGTTCACGTCGTCGTTGTAGAGCATGGGGTAGGTCGCGCCGGTGCCGATGACCTCATAGGCCTTGTCCAGCAGCGCGGGGTTCTGCCCCTGGTAGAAGCGCAGACTGAGCTGCGGCTCGATGTCGTGGACGATGCGCGCCGCCTCCATGCACAGCAGCGCGACCCGGTCGGCGGCTTCCTCGTCGGGTCGACCTTTGCCGCCGATGATCACCCGGCCATGGTAGACCGTTTTGCGCGCCACCATCAGCCGGTACAGCCCGCACAGGTACGCGGTGGCTTCCTCGTCGGTAAGGTGATCCGCCTTCAGGTACGGGGCGAGAATCACGTCCAGCCGGCCATAGTCCATCACGCCCGCCAGGCAGGCGTAGAGCCACATCAGCTGGATGGCCTGCGCGAAGGTGCGCGGCGCCTGGTGCGCCACCAGGCGCAGATCCTCCGCCAGAGCGCGCTTGTCCAGCGCCTCCGCCTGATCGGCGTAGACTTCGCAGCACGCGCTGATCAGATCGACGGTTTCCCGCAGCGCCTCGTAGAAGCCCTCCTCCGCGTCCGGGTTCGCCGCCTCGCAGCGGTTGATCTTCTCCTTCAGCCCGTCCAGCCCCAGGGCGAGCAGCTCGCCGAAGTTCTCGTACGCGCCGGTCATCCGGTAGAGCGGGAAGCCCACGCCCACGTCGCCCGCGAAAGCGTCGCTGGGCAGGTATTTGCGGATGTGCTCCGGATACGCCGCCTTGACGTGGGCGGTGGTGTTCTCCTTCTCCCAGAAGGCCATCGCGTCCCGAATGGCGGGCTTTTCCGCCTCGTCGGCTTCCGAAAGTGCCTTCTCGAACACGTCCGGGCGGTAGAAGAAGCCCATGCCGTGGGGCAGGTTGTAGAGCGTTACGTCCGGGGAGAAGCCCACGCCGCCAAACTCCATGCGCAGCGTGCGACCGGCGAACAGATCCTCCGGCTCGATGGGCGGGAGCAGCGCCGGATACAGCGCCTTCAGCGCGCGAATTTCCCGGATCGGCAGCGGCTGATCCCAGTTTTGACGGCAGACGTCGGTAAATCGCAGTTCGTTTTCAAGCAGCACGGCTGATCCCCCTCAATCCTCTACCTTGGGCGCGCGCACAATGCGCGGGTCGGTGAAAATATCGGTTTCGTCGTGGCTGGCGGTGGAGAATTCGGAGACGACGCAGCCCTCTTCGCCGCCCTGGAACCAGTGGCGGGTGTCGGGCAGAATGGTGTACTGCTCGCCGGCTTCCAGCACGATTTCGTGCCGGACGGTGTACCACGCCTCGTCGCCCTTGGGCGGCTGTGCCTTGGAGTGCGCCGCCGGCTCGCCGTCCACATACAGGTAGCAGCGGCCCCGGCGGCAGCGGAACGTTTCCTGCTTGCCGGGCACGCCGTCGATGGTGGGATGGCGGTGCTCGGGGCAGGTCTGCCCGGGGAAGAGCGTCATTTCCTTGGCGCAGCAGCGGGGCGTGTTCACATACACCACCAATTGCAGGCCGCTGTGCTCCAAATCGTTCAGGCCGAAGTCGGCCACCTCGACGCGGCTTTTTTCCTCGTCGGTCAGGGCGATATGCGCCTCCTCCATCATCGCCAGGAAGCGGGCGCGGGCGTTTTCATAGGTTGCGCGGTTCATGCGGATTCCTCCTTTAATTCAGCTGCTGGACAAGGCGCTCGTAGCCGCCCAGGCGGACGCTGACACCTTCCAGCTCGGCGGTCTGCTCGACGTCGGCGAGGTTGATCGCCACCAGGTAGCGCCTGCCCTCGTTTTCGCGGACGCAGGCAAAGATGCCGTTGCCGGTGTGCAGATGGGTGATGTCGCGGCTATCGCCGACGGTGGACTTGCGCAGCGCGATCAGCTCGGTGAAGAAGTCGCGCATCTCCGGGCCTTCCTTGCAGGCCAGAGAAAGGTCCTCGTCGCCCATGTACAGCATGGGCATTCCGTCGATGAGCATGATGAGCGAGAAGAGCGCCTTCGCCTTTTCCTCTCCGTACCAGTGCACGGCGCGGGCGGACTGCCACACCCAGCTTACGGTGTCGTGGTTGCCCAGGAAGCGCAGACGGCCCAGCCCCTCCGGCATCGCCTTGTGCTCGATCTCCAGCCAGCGGGTCAGCTCGCGGACGTAGGCGGCGGGATCGGCGCGGTACTGCTCGTCCAATTCGACCAGCAGGCGGTAGAAGTTCATGCCATAGAACACGTCCGTGTAGGGATAATAGCAGGGCACGGGGTTGAAGTTCTCCGGCAGCACCAGCGTCTTTTTGGGATAGGAGCGGAAGCCGTCGTAGATCGCGCGGGTGATGCACACGCCGCCGTTCAGGTTGCTGGCGGAGGGCCGGTTGCCGTTTTGCGGCTGCCAGTTGCTCAGGCCGCCCATGGCGCAGTCGATCCGCGCGCCGTCGATGCCGAATCGGTCGACGTGGTTGCGCACCAGGTCGGTGGTGTAGGCGCGGTACTCGGGCAGCGTCATATCGAAGGAGACGCAGTCCCACTCGTCCTGGGGCGTGCCGTCCCGGCGCATGGAGCGCCACTCGGGGTGCGCCAGATCCAACGGATCGCCGTGGGCCGGGCCGTGGGGCACATAGTCGAACAGCACGGTCATGCCCAGCTCGTGGGCCTTGTCCACAAAGTAGCGGACGGCCTCGTCCCCGCCGTAGCGCTTGTCGATGATCATCTGGTCGCTGGTGTGGTATACGCCCCGGCCCTCGTGCTCAAAGATGGGCAGCAGCCACACATGGTCGATCCCCATCTCCCGCAGCTTGGGCAGGTACTCGGCGAACTTCACCATGCCGGGGCCGTTTGGCTCCTTGTCCATCATGCCGTCCATGGTGCCGTTGGGGTGGCAGGAGTACAGCACGCCGCCCTGATGCCCGCCGGTGGCCGGCAGGTAGCCCAGCGCGTCGAAGAACGCGCGAATCGCCGTGTACGGGTCGCCATCCGGCTTCTGAATATACAGCGTGCCGCACTCGACGGCCTCGCCGGGGGCCAGGTCGGCCTCCACAGCCGGGATAAACACCGCGCGGGTTTCGCCGCCCATGCGGTAGATGGCCAGCGACCACTTTTCCACCGGATCCAGGAACAGCAGGTTGTAGTCCTCGCCCGCATCGTCCTGGAGGTGAATGGCGGTGGATACCAGGCCGCCCTGCACGACCTGCCCTTCCCGCAGCTCGGCGCTGTCCACCACTCCGTGGGGAACGTTGAGCGGGAAGTCCGCCAGGACGTGCTCCTTGCCCATGGACACGGTGAACGCCAGGCCGTTGATCATCCGCGTTTCCGTGCCGATGTTCTCCACCCGGCAGGTGTAGCTGTCCGCGCCCTGGCACTCGCCGCGGATGACCTCCACACGCAGACCCTCCGCCTCGTTCACCGAGCCTTCGGGCGCGGCGGCGGCCAGGGGACGCACCTTCGGCGTTTCCCAGGTGTTGTTGTTCAGCAGGCTGTCAAAGGCATACTGACGGAACAGATAGTGGCTGTCGACGCCCACGTCGCAGGTGACTTGGAACTGACACATTTCGCTTCCCTCCATGATGTAAGAATGACTGTGAAATGGGAACGCCGGGCCGGACGGGCCGAAAATCCCCATTTTTCAAAAGGAGTAACGTTTATCCTTTTTGCAAGGGCATGCCTTTATTCTATGGCGAATCCGAAGGGTTGTCAATGGGGTTTCCGTAAAGTTTTTTGAGAATTTTTGAAATTTGGCCTTGACAAAGCCGTTTTCGACAGGTAAGATAGAGTCAACATCAAGTTGACATTCCGCCGATGAGAGCGAAAGGCATCGAAAGGGGCCGCTTTTTGTTCGGATTAGGATTAACGCTAATCCAATGGAAAAGGCGGAAAGCCAACCAGATAATACAAGGAGGGAAACCGAGAATGAAGAAATTCCTATCCATCCTGATGGCGGCCGTGCTGCTCGTGACGGTTCCCGTCGCGTCCCTGGCGGAGACCATGGTGCTCTTCACCCCGTGGGCCAACACCTCCACGGCGGAGGACACCAAGCTGGTTGAGGAAAAGCTGGAGGCCATGATGGCCGAGGACGGCCTCAACATCGACCTGGACTGGATCATCACGCCCGTTGACGGCGCGCTGGAAAAGCTGAACGTGTTGCTGACCGGTACCGAGCAGCTGGACGCGATCACCCACAACATCGGCGATCTGAAGAACATCATGCTGGCCGGCAACATCATTCTGCCCCTGAATGATCTGCTGAACGAGTATGGCAAGGATCTGCTGGAAAAGATCCCCGAGGCTGCGTGGATTCCCTGCACGGACAGCAAGGGCAACATCTGGTGCATCCCGGACTACTACCAGTGGATCTGGCAGGGCGCCGTGATCCGGACCGACCTGCTGGCCGAGTGCGGGCTGGAAATGCCCACCACCATCGCGGAGCTGGAGAACGTGATGGCCGTGTTCCACGAGAAGTATCCGGATATGCTGGTCGCCACCGGACTGCCGTGGTTCTCCGATCCCTTCCTGCAGGGCGCGGTGTCCGGCGTTGGCTCCTACCAGACGGACTGGTGCCTGAACAGCGAGGGCAAGGTGGTTCCCTCGATGACCCTGCCCGAGTACAAGAACATGATCGCCCTGTACCGCAAGTGGGTCGACAACGGCTGGTATGACCCCGAGTACCTTTCCGGCGACGACGACAGCCAGAGCTCCATGTGGGCGCAGGGCCGCGTGGCCATCTACTTCTGCGATCCCCACCGCGCGCTGGACTGGGTGTGGAGCGCCTTCCGCCTGAATATGCCCGACGCCACCGCCGATTTCATCCCGCCGCTGAAGGCTGACGACGGCGTGTGCTACTATCCCATGGACTACGGCGTGGGCCGCGTGCTGAGCGTGACCACCATGGCCGAGCATCCCGAGCAGGTCATCCAGTTCCTGAACAAGATGATCAGCGACGTGGACTTCTACTTCACCGCTTCCCGCGGCATCGAGGGCACCCACTGGATCGACAATGGCGACAGCTGGCAGTATCCCGAGGGCCTGGATGACAGCAACGCCCTGTACAAGGAAGTCATGCGTCCCCTGAGCTGGGAGTTCATGGACGTCATCAAGCCCCAGGTGGGCACCAACCCCGAGACGGCCGAAATCCACAACCGCCTCAACGAAGCCTTCAACAAGACCGAGCCGATCCTGACCGGCCTGGAGGGCTTCATCCCCGATAACAGCGAGCTGGGAATGTACAACCCCATCGACCTGAAGGAGTACCTGTTCAACATCACCATCGGCGACGGCGAAGTGGACGACTTCGACAGCATCGTCGAAACCTGGTACGCCACCGGCGGACAGGAGCTGGTGGACGCCTACACCGCGCAGTATGAGGCGTTTGTGGCGGGCAAGTAATCCGCTCAAGCGCTGACCCCCGGCGAGGAAAAGGCAGGCGGCCCGCACGGCGCGCTGAAAACGTGCGCCGTGTCGGGCCGCCTTTTCCGGCGACGCCCGCGAAAACAGAAGGATGTGACAACGGTGAAAAACGCGATGCAGGCCGCGCCTGCCGTCAAGGAGAAAAAGCGCGGCTTCCTGTACAACATGAAGAAGTACAAGTACCTGTACATCATGTTGATTCCCACGGTCGTGTGTCTGGCCATTTTCAATTATTATCCCCTGTGGGGCCTGCGCATGGCGTTCTACAACTACAAGCCGTGGCTGGGCTTCGACGGCTCCACCTACGTCGGCTGGCAGAACTTCACCACGCTGTTCAAGCTGCCGGAGTTCAGCCGCCTGATCCGAAACACGCTGGTGCTCAACGTGTACAAGATCATCTTCGGCTTCCCCGCGCCCATTCTCTTTGCGCTGCTGCTCAACGAGGTGCGCAACCGCACCTACAAGCGCACGCTGCAAACCATTTCGTATTTGCCCCATTTTGTCAGCTGGGTCATCGTTCAGGGCATCATGTACGCGCTGATCAACTCCCAGTACGGCCTGATCAACAACATGATCAAGGCGCTGGGCGGCACGCCGCCCAAGTGGTACAGCGCGCCGGAAATGTGGCGCGCCATCCTGGTGGCCACGGACATCTGGAAGAGCGTTGGCTTCAACTCGATCCTGTATCTGGCAGCCATCGCCAATGTGAATGAGGAATTGTACGAGGCGGCTGTCATCGACGGCGCGTCGCGTTTCCGGCAGGTGTGGAGTATCACGATTCCCTGCATTATGCCCACCGTCGTCGTGATGTTCATTATGCAGATGGGGTCGCTGATGAACGGCTCCTTCCAGCAGGTGATGACGCTGGTTGGCAGCAACACGCCGCTGTATAAGACGGTCGAAACCCTTGACTATTATATCTATCGCGTAGGCCTGGGCAAGCAGCGGTACTCGCTGGGTACCGCGGCGGGCATCTTCCAGAGCCTGATCGGGCTGATCCTGGTCGTGGTGACGAACAAGATCGCCAACAAGGTAGGTGACATGGGCATATGGTAACGACGAAAAAGCGCAAGTGGGTGGAGCCGACGGCCGCGCCGCTGGGCTTCCGCATCTTCAATGGGTTTTTCATGCTGCTTCTGGCCGCGGTGTTCCTGATTCCCTTCTATCTGGTGGCCATCGCCTCCTTTACTGAGGAGGTTGAGATCGCCGCGAAGGGCTTCCAGTTCTGGCCGAAGATGGGCTTCACGCTGTATAACTACAAGTACCTGTTCGGCTCCAGCCAGAAGTTCCTGGACAGCCTGAAGGTGACGGTGTTTATCACGGTCATCGGCACGGCGAACTCGCTGTTCTTCACCTCTCTGGGCGCCTATGCGCTCTCCCGGCGCTATCTGCCCTACCGCAAGCAGGTGACGTTCTTTGTGTTCTTCACCATGCTGTTCAGCGGCGGCCTGATCCCCTGGTACATGGTGATCAGCCAGCTGGGCATGGTGGATACGGTGTTCGCGCTGTTCATCCCCGGCACCATCGCCACCTGGAACCTGATTGTGATGCGCAACAGCTTCCAATCGCTGCCGGAATCCTTGGAGGAATCCGCCAAGATCGACGGCGCGAACGACTTCACCATCTTCTTCCGGATCATTCTGCCGATTTCCAAGCCAATCATCGCGACGATGGTGGTGTACTGGGCCGTCGGCTACTGGAACGAGTGGTACGCGGCGATGCTGTTCGTCAACCGCAACGACAAGATCAAGACGCTGCAATACCTACTGCGGGAGATTCTTACCAGCAACGCGAGCATGAACAGCCGCTCCGCGGTGCGCGTCACGAGCATCGGCGGCAAGCCGATTCCCTCCGAAAGCCTCAAAATGGCGACGGTCATGGTGGCGACGGTGCCCGTGCTGTGCGTGTATCCCTTCCTGCAAAAATACTTTGTGAGCGGCATTATGATCGGCTCCATCAAGGAGTAACCGTGGCGGCAGGGAAAACGAACGTTTTGTCGAATTAAGTTGCTTTATCCGTTTCTCATTTTCTTAGTCCAGGAGTGAGCCCAATGACGACGTTACGCGAGATTGCTGAGCTTGCCAATGTGTCCATCACCACCGTGTCAAAGGTGCTGAATGGGGACTGCAGCAAGGTGAGCACGGAGACGCAGCATAGGATTGAGCGGATTGCCAAGGAACAGCATTATGTGTCCAACCGGATCGCCAAAAGCCTGGTGGAAAAGAAAAGCCGCATTATCGGCATTCTGCTGCCCACCATCACCAATCCTATCTTCGCGGATATGGCCAGTGGGATCATCAACATTTGCGAGGCGGCCGGCTATTCAACAATGCTGTTCAACACCGAGGAGCGGGAGGATCGCGAGATCAACTACCTGAATATGCTGATCAGCTACCATGCGGACGGCGTGGTGGTGGTCGGCAACGAGCGAACCGCCGTGGCGCACATGAACCGCCTGAACCATCACGGTATGCCGTATGTGATGCTGGACACGGCCGATGCGCAGGTGGACTACCGCGTCAGCGTGGACGAGTTTACCGGCGTATGCCACATGGTGAAGCAGCTGATACAGTTCGGCCATCGGAAGATCGCCTTCATCAGCGGCCAGGGCTACATCTCGGACGAGGACAACCCGCGGCTGAACGGCTATCGGCAGGCGCTGACGGACGAGCACATCCCGGTGAACCCGTTGCTGATCGAGATGGGGAACTACGACGCGATTACCGGCTACACCAAGACGATCCGACTGCTGAGCCGCCATTTGGGGATTACGGCGATCGTTTGCGGCAACGACCTGATTGCCACCGGCGCGTACCGGGCGCTGCGGGAGAACCGGCTGCTGATCCCGGAGGACGTTTCGGTGGTGGGGTACGATCACATCTTCGTGGCGGACATTATGGATCCGCCGCTGAGCACGGTGAAGGCCCCGGTATACGATATGGGCGTCTCCGCGGCGTCGATGCTGATCAAGCGGATCAACGGCAAGCCCGTCTCGAACCCGCACATTGTTTTTGAGCCGACGCTGATGATGCGCAACTCCGTCAGCGTGCCGAAGGTACGGCAGGAGGAGTAAGCAAACCCAATCAAAAAAGCGGCGAAAGCCGCTCAGGCCATCAACAAACTCTCGCCGCGTGCGGGAGTTTGTTTTCTGTTATAGAAACACGTTTGAGGAACGCGCCCCGAAGGAGTGCAGCGGGTGATCGGAAAGTTACCTTATAATATTTGTATAAAATAATGTTTGAAGAGTGC
>CAZRLM010000017.1:14725-30310 GCA_964600835.1 uncultured Oscillospiraceae bacterium | reverse complement strand
AGCATCTGCCGCTTGTACTCGTGAAGGCGCTTGGCCTGCACGTCGAACATGAAGGACGGATCGACGTCGATATCCTGATTGGCCTTGACAAGGCGCGCCAGCCGCTCCTTGTTGTGCCGCTTGATTTTGGCGAACTCGTGGCGGAAGGCCGCGTCGTCGGCAAAGGGACGCAGCTCGCACAGCAGCTGCGGCTCGCGCACCCACTTGTCGCCGATGGAATCGCAGATCAGGCGGGTCAGCTCGGGGTTGCAGCTCATCAGCCAGCGGCGATGCGTAATGCCGTTGGTGATCGCGGAGAACTTCTCCGGCATCACCACATGGTAGTCATGGAAGGTTTCTTCCTTCAAAATCTCGCCGTGCAGCGCGCTCACACCGTTGACGGAGAAGCACATCGCCACGCACAGGTTGGCGATATGCACCTGACCGTAGCTGATAATGGCCATCTTGCCGATGCGCTCCCACTGGCCGGGGAAGGCGTTCCACAGCCGGGCGCAGACGCGGCGGTTGATCTCGCACAGAATCTGGTAAACGCGGGGCAGCTGCTGCTGCACCATGGCCTCCGGCCACTTCTCCAGCGCCTCGGCCAGGATGGTGTGGTTGGTGTACGCGAACGTCCGGCGGACGAGCGCCTCCGCCTCGTCCCAGCCAAGCCCCTCCTCGTCCATCAGCAGGCGCATCATCTCCGGGATCGCCATACCGGGGTGGGTATCGTTGATGTGAATGACTACCTTCTCCGGCAGCTTCGAGAAGTCACGGCCGTACATCTTCTTGAAGTCCTTGAGGATGTATTGCAGCGTCGCGGAGGTGAAGAAGTACTGCTGCTTGAGCCGGAGCAGCTTGCCCTCGTAGTGGTTATCCTCCGGATAGAGCACCTTCGAGATGACCTCCGCCAGCTCGATCTCCTCGGTGGCTTGGATGTACTTGCCCTGGCCGAAGGAGTTCAGGTCAAGCCGCTTGGGGCTGCGGGCAGACCACATCCGCAGCGTGTTGACCGTCGCGGTATCGTAGCCGACAATCGGCATATCATACGGCACGGCTTCGACAGTGTAGTAGTCGCGGTGGACGTACTTCGTCACGCCGTTCTCAACCACCTCGTCCACATGGCCGCCGTAATGCACCTCGCAGGCGTCCTCCATCACGGGCATCTCCCAGGCGTTGCCGTTGTCCAGCCAGGAGTCGGGCAGCTCCACCTGCTGGCCGTCCACGATCTTCTGGCGGAACAGGCCGTACTCATAGCGGATGGTGCAGCCCATCGCGGGCAGATCCAGCGTGGACAGGCTGTCCAGGAAGCACGCCGCCAAGCGGCCCAGACCGCCGTTGCCCAGGCCGGGTTCCGGCTCCTCCCGGAGCACGTCATCGATGCTGATGCCCAACTCGCTCAGCGCCTCACGGTACACGTCGGTGGAGACGAGGTTGAGCATATTGCAGTACATACTGCGCCCCATCAGGAACTCCACGGACAGGTAGTACAGCCGCTTCAGCTTGGTGGCCTTGCGCTCCTCGCGGGCGATCAGGTACTTCTGCATAATCTGGTCGCGGACGGTGGACGCGACCGCCTTATAGATCTGCTGCTGCGTGGCCTCCTGGATGGTGCGGCCATTGTAGCGCTGCAGCTTTCCGATGATAGAAGCCTTGATGGACTCTTTATCAAAAGACGTCGTCGGCATGAAAGCCCTCCTTGCGTGCGTTGGCAGAGAAAACAAGCGTCAGGCCACGAAAAGCGTGACCCGCGATTCAATAGTATACTCTATTTTTCCAGACTTGGCAAGACCTATACGGCCGGTTCACCGGCTGGAAAGGCATCCCGCATCTTTCAGCCGTCTGACGATCCGCTCGACGTTTTCATCCACCGCCGCCGTGCCGTCCGCCTCGATCACCGGGCAGCCCAGCGCGTATGCCCACGTCCGCACGTCCTCCGGCGACCTGGCGCTAACCCGATCGAAGAACGCCTGCTCCCGCGCGTAGAGGTCGCCGCCCGGCTGCACGCGGTTTCCAAACCGCGCTTCGGAGCGTCGCCGCACCCGCGAAAGGCGGACGTCCCGGGGAACCTCCAGCAGCACGGCAGCCGCCAGATGCGAGACAGCCGCCTCTCCCCGGTCGCCCTTCACTGCGGCATATACAAACGCCGGCGACGCCGCGACGGCCTCCGCCAACGATCGCGCCACCTCCTCGTGGGAGCGGGGATGCGCATAGGGATCGTCCCCTTCTCCAGCGGGGAAAAAGAGCGCCTCGTCGTCAATGAAGCGAACCCCCAGTCTTTCCGCCAGCGCTCGGCCCAGCGTGCTTTTGCCGCAGCCGTTCAGACCGCAGACCAGAATGCCTTTGTTCATTTGTTGTCCTCCGCAGACCAGAATACAGGAGGGATGCCTCCGAAAAGGCATCCCTCCGATGAAAACGTTCAGTTCATGCGCCTTAGTGCGTCAGGAACAGCATCGCCAGGAAGAGCAGCGTGATCACCCAGGTACCCGCCTTGATTTTCTTGGCCTTGCCCGTGAACAGGCTGATCAGCACATGGGCAATCAGGCCGAAGCAGATGCCATAGGAAATGTTGTAGGTGAAGGGCATCATCGCCATGGTGAGGAAGGCGGGCACCGCGGTGGCGGTGTCGTGCCAGTCGATCTCCTTCACGCAGGCGATCATCAGCACGCCGACATACACCAGCGCCGCGGCGGTGGCGCACCCAGGCACCAGCTGCGCGATGGGGCTGAGGAACATCGCGATGAAGAACAGCACCGCCGTCACCACCGCGGACAGGCCCGTGCGGCCGCCCTCGGCCACGCCGGAAGCGCTCTCCACGAAGGTCGTGACGGTGGACGTGCCGCACACCGCGCCGGTGGTGGTGGCGATCGCGTCGGCCAGCATGGCCTTATCCATGTTGGGCACCTCGCCGTCCTTAGTCAGCATATTGCCGCGGGCGCACGCGCCGTACAGCGTGCCGATGGTGTCGAACATATCCACCATGCAGAAGGCCAGCGCGGTGGTCAGGATCATCAGCACGGTGTTGCCCGCGCCATGAGCCGCCACATAGGCGGAGAAGTCAAAGCCCTGCGTGAACACCTTGAAGAACGCCTCGCTGAAGAACGCCTTGAACGCGTCCAGCGGGCTGGACATGGTGATGTTCAGCGCCGCGAAGAACCCGGGCACGGTCAGCGCGCCCAGCACATAATACAGCACCGCGCCGCCCAGGATGCCCAGCAGCACCGCGCCGCGAACATTCTTCTTCGCCATGACGGCGATAGCCAGCACCGCCGCGACGGTGACGAGCATGGGCATGATCGTCGCCCAGCTGCCGGTGAGCAGGTTGAAGGAAGCCAGGGTCACGCCCGTGGACGCATCCTTGGCGACGATGCCCGCGTTTTGCAGGCCCAGGAAGGCGATAAACAGGCCAATACCGGCTGGAATCGCCACGCGGACGTTTTGAGGAATCGCCTCGAAGATCAGCCGACGCAGGCCGGTCACCGTCAGCACGATGAACAGCACGCCGTCAAAGAGCACCAGCACCAGCGCGTTGGCATAGGTCATGCCAAAGCCCACGCAGACGGTGTAGACAAAGAACGCGTTCAGGCCCATGCCCGTCGCCTGCGCCAGGGGCAGGTTGGCCAGCAGGCCGATGAGCAGCGTGCCCACCACCGCGGAGATCGCCGTGGCGATGTAGATCGCGCCGTAGGAAACGCCCAGCACGTTCGTGCCGTCCCCAAAGGGATTGGCGAACATATTCGCGTTGACCATCAGGATGTACACCATGGCGAAGAACGTCGTCAGGCCCGCCATGATCTCCACCTTGACGGAGGAACCCGCCGCGCTGACGCCAAAGAACTTGTCCAGGCCGCCCAGCTTCTTTTGCTTCTGCATGATTCTTTCCTCCATACTGTTTGTGAGGCTTTCGCCCCCGTGGAACACCCTGTGATTATAGCACAATCGCGCTGCAAAATCCATACGTTTTTCGAAACTCGGAAAATTTTGTTCGGGAGCTTGTCGCGAGTGGCGTCATAAAACCCCTCCTGCCGGAGACGCTGCGCCGAGCAGGAGGGGTATGCGGAATGGAGGGCTGGAAACGCGCCGGGCCGGGCTTTACCGTTCCGTTTGCTCCGTCATAATCCCCCAGCGGATGCCGAAACGATCAACAAAAACGACCCGGCAGGAGCTGTAAGGCGTCGCCTCCATCGGGTAGATGGCGGTGCTTCCCTCCTTCATGATTTCATAGGCTCGCTGGACTTCCTCTTTCGTGTCATACATGATGGTCAGGAAATTGGAATAGCACGTTTGAAATGCCATATCCACATGATCGCTCATAATGATTCTCTGCTTGCCCAGTTCAAGCTCAGCGTGATAGATATATTCCTTTTGATTCTCTTGAAGCAACGGATTATAGGCGGGGTCGTTCGCCTCACCATAGGTGATTAAGCAATTGATTTTACCATGAAACGCCTTTTCATACAGGTGAATCGCTTCCCGACAATTTCCGCCAAAGTTCAGCGTCGGCACGATCTGCATTTTCCTTCTCCTTTTCCATTGCGCAGGGCAGCGGAAAAGAGCCTTGCCTTTTCCGCTGTTCTGATTGCTTGAAGCAGGTTACTCCCGGTTCACCGCGTACACCGTGCCCGGCTCGCTGAACGAAGCCAGCAGATAGCGACTGGTGTACATCAGGCACGGGAACTGCGTCAACTCCGCCTCCTCCGGCATATACGGGGTGACGAAGGCAGCGTCCAGCGCCACAGGCCCATCCTGCTGATCAAGGGTCAGCACGAACTGCTCCGCGAAGGTTTCCTCCTCGTAACGCGCCATGCCTTCCATCAGGTCGGCGACCGGCTCCATGTTCACCGCGAACATCAGGCTGGGCAACAGGCCAGTCACATCCACCTCGCGGCAGCTGTCCAGCACAAGCGCCGCCGACACCTGCCAGCCGGAGGTGACGGGCCGCAGCGCCGCCACCGCGTCCGGCGTTTCCTCGGTGGGGATCACTGTCACGCGGAAGCGCACCTGCTTGAGTGAGCCGCCCTGCTCCTTGACAAACGCCTGCATTTCCTCCGACAGGAAGTCCTCCGTGCGGACGGTGACAGCGCCGTCTTTGTTTTGCAGGCTGACCGCGTCAATGCCCATTTCGTTCAGGTGGCGCAGGCCCAGGTAGCTGACGCGCAGCGTGCGGCCGCCCCAGAGGGGATCGCCGTTCATATCCGTCACATAGCCGCCGTCCTTGTTCAGCTCCGCCGTCGCGCGCAGACGCAGCAGCACCTCGTCCGTCTCCTGATTCCAGCTCATCGACGGGCTGAAGGGACGGGGCTGGTTCGTCTCCGCGTCGAGCACGACGCCACCGAACACGCTGTAAGTGATCTTGAGCGATTCCTGCGTATTGAGCACCACCGCCAGCACCCGGCCGTCGGCGCGGGTAATCTTCTGCTGGACGGGGTGGAGCGGCTCGGAGAACACGAACCCGCCGCCGGGATCGAAGGACACAGGCAGAATGGTGAAGGTGTTGGCATTGTGGGTCAGCCGCAGCCGGTAATACTCCGGCGCGTCAAAGCCGTCCACCACAAAGCTGTAATTGCCAGGCTCCTCGCCAGGCTCCCGCAGCAATTCGCCCAGCAGCTCGTCGCCGGAGAGTAGGCCCTTCACCTCATACTCGAACACCGGGTCGTCCTCGCCCTCATACTTCTCCTGATTCGGGCCGGGAATGATGATCAGCTCAATCCGCCGGATGGCAAAGGGCACGTCGTACACACCCGGCAGATACAGCGGGTCGCCCTCCGGGATAGCGACGCGCATCGTATACTCGCCCACCTGAACCGGCACGCCATGGCTGTTCAAATGGCTGCCCTGATAGCTGACGGACGCGCCCGCGGGCAGCGTCAGCGGATTTTTGTAGGGCTTGCCGGTATAGTCCGCGTCCGCCGCGCCCGCTTCCACCGTGAAGGGGATCCTTGCCGACGCGGTCATCGCCTCGCTGAACTGGAAGCCGTCCGCGGAGGCTGCCGTCAGCGCTACCCCCGCCGTGTTGTTCACATAAACGCGATAGGTCACGACGGTGCCCGGCTGCAAGCCGCCGATCACCGCCTGGCCGTTCGCCGCCTCCACGCGCAGCGCCTCCGCGACGAAATCGTCCGGCAACGCCTGCGCGGCAGCGCCGACCACATACTGCACGCCCGCGGACTGCGCGCCGGGGCAGGCAAAGGTCACCAGCAGCGTACCGTCTGTCTGGAACACGCCCGCCACGTCGCTGATGGTCAGCCCGGTGGTCAGCGTCGCCTGGCCGCCGTGCACCACGCCGGTGTACACCTCGCCCGCTTCATTATACGCCGCGACCGCCTGGCCCTCCATGTCCGGGAAGCCAGCCAGCGCGTACACACCGCCGGGGAAGGTGGTATAGGCGTAGGTTTCGCCGGCCAGGCGGAGCGCGGTCGCCTCGCCAGGCTGGCCGTCCGCGCGGCGCAGCGTCAGGGTCAAGCCGGGCTGGGACGCGGTCAGGATGTTGCCGTGCAGCGCAACGCTGCCCGAAACTGCCCCCACCGTCAGCCGTCCGGAGACGCAGCTGACGGTCAGCTGGCTGCCGTCCGCCGCTTGCAGCGTTTCGATTGCGCTGATTCCTTCGCTGTTCAGCGCGACCTGCGCGCCCTCCACCGTCAGCGCCGCGACGGACGCGCCGCGAAGCGTGCCGCTTGCCGCCGCCGGGCGCAGGATGACGTTCTTCGCCGCCGCGCCGTCGCCGCTCGCGTCGCAGGTCAGGGTGAAGCGCCGCGCGTCCACCACGACCGGGTTCTCCGCGAGTCGATTCAGTACATACGTCCGTTCCTCATTGGACGGGCGCGCCGTCGTAACGGTCAACCGCGCGTCCGCCAGCTCCATCACATAGTCCGCGCCGCTCTCCGGCGTGGGCAGCAAAATGCCGCCCTGATAGACCAGCAGCGGGTACGCCGCGCCGTCCAGCGTGACGGTCAGCCCGTCGGGCAGCGCCGCGCCCTCGCCGACCGCCGCGTAGCGGGTGTAACCGGCAGGAAGCGTATCAAAGGTCGTTCGATCGCCTGCAAAGGTCGCTGCTCCTTCCGTGCCGCTGAGGGACAAATAGCCCTCCACACGCACGTCCACCGGGCCGGAAATGGCCGCACCGACGCTGGACTTCACCTCGCAGGTTCCGCGGGTGTACAGCGTGCAGCGTTTCGACGCGCGGATCAGCGCGCCCTCGCCTGCGTAGACCGCATTGTCCAGCACGACGCTGACGTTCTCCTCGTCGATGGTCAGCACGGTGCCCGCCGGAATCGTCCCGGACAGGGTGCAGGTCTGGCCCGCGGAAAGCGCGTTGGCCTGACCCGGGATAATGGCCGAGCCGCCCTCCGGCAGAGTCTGCTGCTGAGATACCCGCAGCTGCGCGTCCGCCGCCTCGCAGGCCCAATGAAAGCCCTCCCGCGGCGCGGGCAGCCACAGATACGCCGTTTCCTGCGCGCCGGACAGGCGCGTCGTCGCGCCGCCCTCCACCGTGATCAGCTTCGCGCCGGACGCAGGGAAAGCCGTCATCGTTCGGCCCTCGTCCTCCGTGAGGCTGGCGCGGACGCTGCCGGAGACGATCGTAATCCGGCCGGTGCTCTCCACCCGGTCGATCGCCGCTTCGCCGCCCTCGATGGTCACGCGGGTTCCTTCCACCTGCATCAGGCCAATATAGCTGCCGCTGCCCTCGCCGTCGCCCAGATCCAGCGCGACCTCCCGCGCCTGCGACAGGAGCAGCTGCGAAACGCGCGTATTGACCAGCAGCAGCGACGCGTCCACCTTTCGGTTGAGCGTCGCGGTTTCCACCGCCGCGCCGGTCATGTCCAGCACGACCACGCGGTTTTCCGCCACGGTCAGCTTCGCGTCGGGACGCGACTCGCCGCCGCAGATGATATACCGCCCGCTGCGGTAGATCGTCGCGTCTCCCCTGTTCAGGTCAATCGGTGTGACGCGAATGCTGCGGGGCATTTGCTGCGCGTCACCGCCCAGCTCGTTCCGCGCCAGCTCGTCCTGCCGATCCAGCACCCAGCGTCCCTTGGCGCACAGCGGCACGTCCAGCCCGTTCGCGTCCTGTGCGATATGCGCGCAGCCCGGCACGTCGCAAATCGGCGCCTGGGCGCAGTTGACGTTCGCGTGGTCGCAGGTCGCCTCATCCCAGGGAGCATCCGTCGGCGCGGCGGTGGGACACTCGGTCGGAATCTCCGTCGGTGCTTCGGTCAACGCCTCGGTCGGAGCTTCCGTCGGCACGTCCGTCGCTGCCTCGGTCGGGACATCCGTTGGAGCCTCCGTCATGATCTCGGTCGGAGCCTCGGTCGAAACGTCCGTCGGCGCGGCGGTCGGAATCTCCGTCGGGGCCTCCGTCGGAACCTCGGTCGGGGCCTCCGTCGGGGCCTCGGTGACCGCTTCCGTCGGCACGGGCATTAAATCGGTCGGGGTGGACACGCCCTCCGCCAGCGCAACGCTTGTCAGCAGCATACAAACCGCCAGCAGCAACGCCTTGATTCTCTTGGCAGCTTTCATGCGACATTGCCTCCATTTCAGGATAAATTCCCTAAGTATAAAACGGGAGAGAAAAGCAAATCTTTCCCTCCCGCGGAAAATCTTTTACAGCCGCCCGTTCATGATCGCCAGAATCAGGTTGCCGTTGTTGAACACCGGCGCGAGGGCGCTCTCCGCCACCACCGTTTCCACCAGATCGACCGGCACCACGGTGAGCACCAGCGGCAGGATGGCAAACACGGCGTAGCAGATCAGCGCGCCGCGCAGAAAGCCGAACACGCCGCCCACCAGCCAGTCCAGCTGCTTGAGCACCGGAAAGCGGAAGACCGCGCGAATGGCATTGACGATGATCGACCACAGCAGGTAAATGACCGCGAAGCAGACCAGGAAGCCCAGGATATTGATGCACGCGGACAGAATCGTCTGGCTGACGTAATCGGCCACGGTGGTCACGCCGGAGGCGGCGTACACCTGATTTTGCAGGTTATTTTCCAGCAGCGTACCCAGCGGCGCGGGCAGGGCTACCTTTTGCAGCACCTGCGCGATAGAATCCCGGGTCAGCTGGGAAACGTTGGTGATCGCCAGCTCAAGGTCGCCGATGCGGTTCGATGCGTCCGTATAATGCAGCAGCGTCCGCGTCAGCTCCTGATTGCCCTGAATCAGCGCCGCCAGCCGCGGCGTAAGGACAAAGGAAAGGCCGAAGGCGACCAGGCAGCCGCCGGTATTGAGCACCGAGCTGACAAAGCCGCGATAAAAGCCAATCAGCACGCTCAGGGCGATCACACCCAGAATGACATAGTCCACCACGTTCATGCGCGGTTCCTCCCTTCAAGGCGTTTGACGCTCATTCCCCGCCGGCCAGTTTTCGCTGCTCGGCCCGGGCCGCGGTCAGGATGGGATCATGATCCCCGCCGGGGGCGTACAGCGCATTGATCTCCTCGATCTCGGCGCGGCGCAAAACCGGCGCGCAGTAGGGGCAGCGCTTCAGGCTGGCGTACGGTTCCTCGTCCAGCTGACCGTAGGAGAAGGCCGTAAAGGTCACGCCGTCCTTCTGCACGGAATAGCAGCTCTTCTGGCTGTGGTAGTAGCTGCCGCCCTTGGCGTTGTAGTACAGCGTGAAGTCGTCCTCCGGGATCTCGATTTGACGGCCCTGCCAGTCCTCCCAGATCAGCAGCCGGGTATTCTTGACCCGGTTGTTCCACAGCCACTGCATATTGATGCCCTCCGGCGTGCGCTTGCGCTGCACGCGGATGCAGCCATGGCTGGCCTTCGTACCCAGCTTCGGCTCCTCATAGCCGTAATTTTTCGAGCCGTCGGCATTCTGGGAATAGGGCACCTCATGCAGCAGGTCGCCGTCGTTGAAGCGAATCGCCATGGCGCAGGTCAGGTTGCCGCTGGCGAACGCGCCCACCGCGCTGGTGAGCAGGAACTCGCCGGAGCGCGTCTCATTGTAGGGCTGCTTGGCATTGGCCAGGCCGGTGGACACCAAAAGGGTCGAATACAGCTGCCCCTCCTTGAACAGGTACAGCCGCTGCGTCAACTTGTCGATCACGATGCCGTACTCGGTGGACGGCTGGGTCGTCTTGAGCAGCGCTGTCTGAATATAGCCCTGAACGAGCGTATTCCAGTACTTGACCTTGCTGTCATGGAAGGAGGAGGAATAGCACTCCACCAGCGACCAGCCGTTGTCCAGCGTTTCCAGCACATGGACGCCCTGGGTGACGCAGGTCACAACGCCCACGCCCTCGCTGTCCTCGCGCGGCTCAGCCCGCAGCGTCACCTGCGTTTTTTCCGCGTTCTTCTTGCCTGTGTCCACGACGGTGATCGGCTGCGTCAGCACCTCCCAGATTGCCGCCTCGTTGGTGATATCCATCGGCAGCGTCCAGTAGTTCAGGGAGGTATCCGTGTGGTACGGGCTGCCGTAGGCGGGCGTGAACGGCTCCGCTTCGGAGACGGCCGTTTCCTGCCCGTCCAGCAGGATCTCCTCGACGATCACCTCGGGCGCTTCGGTGGGTGGCTCCGTCATCACGGGCGCGAGCGTCGGCGCTTCCGTCGCCGCGATCGTGGGCGCTTCGGTGGGCGCTTCCGTCGGAGGAACGGTCGCCGCGGGGGTGAGCGTTTCGAGCGGCGCGGTCGAGAAGCCGGTCAGCGTCAGGGCGATGTGCTCTTCGTTGGAGGAAAAGCCCGTGCTGTCGGTCAGCGTCAGGGTGAAGGCGCACTCGCCGTCCGCCATGCCCGCACCGTTCCAGGTAACAGCGTTCTCCCCTTCCGTCACCGTCTGACTGCCCAGCATCGTCCACCGTTCTCCCTGCCATACGCCCAGGGTCAGCAGACCGTCCACGCTGGCGTAGAAGTCCACCGTCAGCGTATCGCCGCTTTGCAGCGTGTCGCCACTGGGCCGGATGCCGGTCAGATACGGCGCCATCGGCCCGACGATCACCGGCGCGGAGGCGGTCAAATCGCCCATCGTCACGGTCAGGCGATACACGCCCTCCGGCGCGGGCACGCCGTCATAGGTGCCGTTCCACATCAGACCATTCTGCCCGGAAACGGCGGCAAACCACTCCACCACCTGGCAGATCAGCCTGCCGTCGTCGCCCGTCAGACACAGGGAGACTTCGCCCGCCTCGGGCACGGTAAAGGTCAGCAGCGTTCCCTTTCCCGGGCGAATCGTTTCCGTCGGGGCGTCCACCGCCAGCGCGGCCTCCTCGGCCCAAGCGCTTGGCAGCAGCGCCGCCGAAAGCAGCGCCATCGCCAGCAGCAGGAAAAAGCTCTTTCGCATCGCGTACCTCCAAAATATCGTATCTTTCCGCAGCGTCACTTGCGTTTCAGCTGTTTTTCGCGCGCCTCGGTCAGCACCGGGTCATGGTCGCCGCCGGGCGCGTAGCGCGCGTTGATCACCTCGATCTCCGCCCGTCGCAAAACCGGCGCGCAATAGGGGCACCGCGTCAGGCTTTGAAAAGCGGCGCTGTCCAGGTCGGCGTAGGGGAAGCCAGCCATCTCCTCCGTGCCGTCCGCCACGGCGTAGCAGGTTTCCTGGCTGTGATAGGTTGTCCCGTCCTCCTCGGCATACAGCGTCAGGTCGTCCGGCGGCACGTCAATTTGCCGTCCCTGCCAGTCCTCCCAAATGAACAGCCGGGTGTTCGTCTGCCGGTTGTCCCACAGCCATTCCATGTTGACCCCCTCGGGGGTTTTCCACCGCTGGACGCGGATGCAGCCGTGGCTGGCCTTTTCGCCCAGCTTCTGCTCCTGCTTTGTGTAGTTCCGCCCGTATTTGCCGGGGATATAGGGCACCTCGTGCAGCAGATCGCCGGCGTTGAAGCGGATGGCCATGTCGCAGACCATGTTGCCGCTCTCAAACTCGCCCACCGCGCTGGTGAGCAGAAACTCCCCGGCGCGCGTCTCGTTATAGGGCTGTTTCGCGTTGGCCAGGCCGGTGGACACAAGCAGCGTCGAATACAGACGGCCTTCCTTAAACAGGTACAGCCGCTGCGTCAGCTTGTCGACGACGATCCCGTACTCGCTGCTTGGCGTGACCGTTTGGAGCCGCTCGGTTTCCACATAGCCCTGCACCAGCATATTCCAGGTCTTGACCGGACTTGAGCTGAAGGAGGAGGAATAGCATTCCACCAGCGACCAGCCGTTGTCCAGCGTTTCCAGCACGCGCACGCCCTGCGTCATGCAGGTGACCATGCCCACGCCCTCGCTCTTTTCATCCGGCTCGGCGCGGAGCGTCAGCTGCCGCCGCTCGGGCTTGCTCTTTTTGCTCGTCACGACGGTGATCGGGCGCATCAGCGCTTCCCAAACCGCCGCCTCGTCGGTGATGTCCATGGGGAGCGTCCAATAGTCCCCCGTCGCCTCCCCCTCATAGGGGCTGCCGTGGCTGGGCGTGTAGACGGCGCTCTCCTCCGCCGAAGCGGTCAGACACAGCGCCAGCAGGATCAGGACCGTCAGGCTTGCCAAAATGTTTTTCATCGCGGCCCCCTCAAAGCTCGCCCGTGAGCAGCGCCGTCAGCTTTCGCGCCGTGTCCGTCCGCAGCTCGCAGGGATCCTCCGGGAAGCGCCCTTCCTCGTCCAACAGGCAGGAGAGCATTCCCGCCCCGCGGCCCGCGGCCGTGTCGATCGGCCGGTCGCCGATCATCACGCACGTCGCCGGGTTCAGCCCGTGGCGCGTCAGCAGATGGCGCAGGCTGTCCGGCGCGGGCTTACGGGGGAAGCCGTCCTCCTCGGTGACGAAGTCCGTGAACAGCGTATCCAGCCCCGTCGCCTTCAAATAGTCGATGGCCAGCCGGTTCCGGTGCGTCACCAGATAGTGCCGTCCGCCCCTGGCGCTCAGCGCCCGCAGCGTTTCCGGAATACCGTCGATCGGACGCGCTTCGGAAATGGGGATGCGCTGCTCCTCCTCCCGGAACGCCGCGCTGAGCGCGTCCTCGTCCAGGCCGTGGACGCTCGCCGTCTCCCGGATGCAGCGCGGCAGGCTGCGCTTCATCAGCGCCAGCGCCTCCTGCGCCTCCACCCGCACATGGAGCCGTTCCGCCGCCCGGAGGAACGCCGCCACCGTGCCCGGATAGGTATCCATCACGGTGCCGTCAAAGTCCCAGAAGAAGTGTTTGAGCGGCGGGTCGTTCACCGCCAGCGCGCGGGCAATCGGCTGATCCGCCGGGCAGAAGTCGTAGGTCAGCATCGCCCGCGGACGAACGAACGCCGCCGCCTCGTGCTCGGTCAGCGTCGGTTCCGCCGCCGTGCGCGCGGTCAGGAAGTGGAACAGCAGCCCCTCCGCCTCCCGGTCGCACAGCGGACGCACGTCCGTCACGGGCAGGGACAGCTCCTCGGTCAGCTCGCGCTTCAGGCACGCTTCGGGCGTTTCGCCCGCTTCCAGCTTGCCGCCGGGGAACTCCCAGCGATGGGCGTTGTGCCGTCCCTCGCCACGCTGACAGATCAGCACCCGCCCGTCCGCGCATCGCACCACGCCCGCCGATACCTCAATCATGCCCATTTCTCCCTCAGCATCGCGATTTCCTGCCCGTACCCTTCCAAATCGTTGGGCGTTTCCAGATAGAAGGGCTTGTCCCGCAGCGCGGGATGGGTCATCACCCGCACGATCGCCTCCGTGCCCAGTGTGCCCAGGCCGATCTTTTCGTGGCGATCCTTGTGCGCGCCCAGCGGATTCTTGCTGTCGTTGACGTGCACCGCCTTCAGCCGGGAAAGGCCCACCGCCTTGTCAAAGGCCGTCAACACGCCGTCCAGATCATTCACGATGTCGTAGCCCGCGTCGCTGACGTGACAGGTGTCCAGACACACGCCTAACTTGTCTCCGAGCGCCACCCGGTCGATGATTTCCCGCAGCTCCTCAAAGCGACTGCCGACCTCGCTGCCCTTGCCGGCCATCGTTTCCAGCAGCACGGTGGTGCGCATCTCCGGCCAGAGAATCGCGTTGAGCATCGCAGCGATCTGCTCAATGCCCGTTTCAACGCCCTGCCCCACATGGCTGCCCGGATGGAAGTTGTACAGGTTGCCGGGGGTATACTCCATGCGTTCCAGGTCGTCCTTCATCGTGCGGGTGGCGAAGGCGCGAATCTTCTCGTCGGCAGAGCAGCCGTTGAGCGTGTAGGGCGCGTGCGCCAGAATCACGCGGATGCCGTTGTCCTCCGCATAGCGCCGGAACGCGGCCACGTCCGCCTCGTCGATCGCCTTGGCCGTGCCGCCCCGCGGGTTCCTCGTAAAAAACTGAAACGTGTTCGCACCGATGGAAACGGCCTCCTGCCCCATATGCAGGTAGCCCTTTCCGGCGGACAGATGGCAACCCAGCTGTAGCATCGGACATTCCTCCTTCATAAATTATGGCTTCACAATCAGTCCCAGCAGCCGGGCCAGCGCCGCGGCCTGCTGCTCGTCCACGATCATCCCGCGCAGGCACTCGATCTCAGCCGTCAGGCCGTCCAGCACGCAGCCGCGCAGATCAATCCCCTTCATGGGCGTTTGATGAATGGTCGCCCGGGTCAGATCGCACGCCTCCCAGCTCGTCTGCCGCAGGGTGCACTTTTCCAGCGCGACCTCCCGCAGAAGCGTGCGGGTGAACGCCGTCTTTTCCAGCTTCGCCTCCGCCAGGTTCAGGAAATCCGCCTTGCAGTCCGCAAGCGCGACGTTGCGCAGCAGCGCGTGAATCAGCGACGCGCCGCTCAGGCGGCAATTGATCAGCCGCGCCCGCTGGAACACCGCATTTTCGATATCCGCGCCGGACAGGTCGCAGCCGTCAAAAACGGTGTCCCGGAAGTACGCGCCGCGCAGGGAGGCATTCATCAGCCGGACGCCGCGCAGCGCGCAGCCGCGAAACTCCCGACCGCTCAGGTTCGCCCCGTCCAGCGCCGCGCCGGAAAGCAACAGCGCATCATATTCCTCATTCTCCGGCAGCGCCGCGACCTCGGTCAGCGTCTCGGTTTGAATCGGCGCGTCAGGCTTCATGGGCAAGCGCCCCCTTCTCCTCCAATTCGCGGACGAGCCGTTCGACGTGCCGCCGCGCCTGCGTCGCGGAGTCCTCCGCCTCCCGGGCCGAGACGGGCGCGTCGCCCATCAGGCCGACGAACTGGCTCACCTTCAACCCCAGCGCCTCCTGCATCACCGCGTCGCTGCCCTGCGGGGAAACGAGGTAGTAGCACAGCAGCGAGTCCTCCTGGCCGATGCGGTGCGCCCGATCCTCCGCCTGGGAATGTACCGCGGGCGACCAGTCCAGCTCGCCGAACACCACGCAGGTGGCGCGCTGGAGGTTCAAGCCGCTGGCGGCGCGCAGGCTGACGCAGCACAGGTTCGTTTTCCCGGTCATGAACCGTTCCAAGGCCCGATCCTTCGCCGCGCCGGTCTCCCGGCCGGTGATGAAGCCGGGCGAGAAGGCCTTCAATTCCTCCCGGTACACGTCCATCACATCGTGATGATGCGCAAACAGCAGCACCGCCTCGCCGCTTTCCAGCAGCGCGCGGACGAACTGGCACACATAGGGCGCCTTCGCCACGCCGGTCGCCTGCCGCGCCCGCAGACTGATGGACTCCTCCAGCATCGCCCGGGCGGAGGCGGTCAGCGTGCCGTCGCCCCGCCAGCGCATCAGCTGCGGCAGGA
>CAZRLM010000017.1:7573-14715 GCA_964600835.1 uncultured Oscillospiraceae bacterium | reverse complement strand
TCCAGTCCAGCTCCTGCACCAGGCGGCGCTTGGGCGGCAGCTCCTTCAAAACCTCCTGCTTGGTGCGGCGCAGCATCAGCCCTTCCCGGCGCAGGTAGTCGCCCAGCACGTCCGGCTTGACCACAATCCCGCCGCCGTAGCCGTAGCACCATTCCCGGGAAAAGCTCTCCCAGTCGCCCAAAAAGTGAAAGTCAAGAATGTTGATGACGTTCCAGATCTCGCCGCCCTTGTTATAGATCGGCGTGCCGGACAGCCCGATCACCCGCTCGCAGTGCTCGGAAAGCAGACTGGCGGCGGAATACTTCTCCGTCCCGGCGTGGCGCAGCTCCTGCGCCTCGTCAAAGACCACCGCCCGCACGGGCAGGGTCGGCAGCGTCTCCTTCCAGCCCCGCAGCAGCAGATAGTGCATGATGTACACGTCCGCCTCGGGCAGATCGTAGGGCTTCAGGCCGCGGATGACGTGAATGCGCGGCGGCGCGCCGTCCACGCGTAGGAACCGCGCCGTCTCCTCCTGCCAGTTGCGCGTCAGATGCGCCGGCGGGATGATCAGCGCGGGAAAAGCCCGCGTCGTCGCCAGACAGGCCAGCGCCTGCACCGTTTTGCCCAGGCCCATTTCATCGGCCAGCAGGCACCGGTCGTGCTGAAGCAGGAAGCTCAGCCCTTCCTACTGGAAGTCCAACAGCGTACCGGCAAAGCTGCCCTCCGGCGGGGTCGCCAGCCGAGGCGCTCGCGCGGCCCGCTCCCGCTGCACGGCGGCGCGGCGCGCGTCGCGCACGGCCTCGTCCCAGCGGGGCAGATCGTCCATGCGCACCGTCAGCGGAAAGCGCATCATCAGCCAGCAAAGCTCGCCCACCATCCGCCGGTGCGCCGTAAAGCGCGCCTCGCCCCGCCGCGTCCCCGCGGAGCCGGGAAAGAGCCGCTTGCACATCTCCGTCACGCTTGGGTCGCCCTTGACCACCCAGCAGCGGCTGCGCTTATTGTAGCTCAGCGTGCCGTACACATGGCCCGGCGCAACCTCCGTCGGACGCAGGTAGGGCGGCAGCAGCGCGTCCTCCTCGTCGGGGGAAAGCTCATCCCCCGCCAGCCAGTCCTCCGTCACAGCGCAATCCCCCACAGTCGGTTCAGGCACACCTGGCAAACCGGCTTGCCGCACAGCGTGCGGGGCACGTCGCAGGTGCGCTCCGACACCACAATCAGTCCCTTCACGCGCTCGCACCGGGCGTAGCGCGTCAGCTGCTCCCGCAGCCTGCCCGCCGGAGGGCGGCCGCGCTTGATCTCAATGCCCACGCTCCCGCACATCAGGTCGATGCGGCAGCGCGGCGCGAGGGGCGCCTCGTGTTCCCACGGGATGCCCGCCGCGTCCAGCGCGTCCGTCACCAGACGGTGCAGGTCGTACTCTCCGCGCTGAAGCGGCGCGCGCAGGGCGGAGAGCGCCTTCACGATTTCTTCCATCAGTACAGCCCCGCCATTGCCTGCGTCAGCTGGCCCATCGCCGCGGCGACGTCCGACTGGCTGCCGCCGTTTTGCAGCAGGTATTGCAGGTTCGAGATTGCGTTTTGGAGCACCGCGTACTGACTGGAGGCTGCGTCCATGCTGCCGAGCATCCCCTGTGCCTGATTGATCAGCACCTGCGCGTCGGAGGCCAGGGCGCTGTCCACGCCGCCGGAGGGCGTGGCGCTGGTATGCAGCGTGCAGACGCTGCCCGTGCCGGTCACGAAGCTGCCCAGCTTCTCCCGCAGCACGTCCTCGTACTTCGTCCCGATAAACTGATAGAGCGGGTGCCCCTGCGGAATCACGATCACGCCGCGGGTGGCGACGCTGGGGCAGAACTGGGAAGCAAGCTGCCCGCTCTCGGTGCACACGCTTTGCACCGCGTGCATCTGGCAGCTGACGGTGGGCACGGTGCCCTGCGCCCACCAGTCGGTGACGGTACCGTAGCCGTTCGCGTCGCTGCGGCAGGCGTCGGTGGCCAGCTGGCCGCTGACGGCGCAGGTGGTCGCCCGCACCAACCCATACTGGGACGGGTCGCCCTCGAGAATATCCCGGTTGGGGAGCTGGCTGTGGATCTTGCTCATATAGGCCTGCCACAGCGGCGCGGCCGCGCCGGAGCCGGTCGATTTGCCGGACAGCGCCTTGTAGTTGTCATGCCCCACCCACACGGCGGAGGAATAGTACCCCGTCATGCCGGCGAAGAACACGCCCTTCTGGTCGGAGTTGGTGCCGGTCTTGCCGGCGACGGTCTGTCCGCTGATCTTGGCGGTCGTGCCCGTGCCGGATTTCACCGCGTCCTTGAGCATATCCACAATCAGCCACGACGTGCTCTCGGAGAACACCCGGCGGCGCTCCTGATTGGCGTGGCCGTCCCAGACGACGTTGCCGTCGCTGTCGGAGATGCCCAGCACGGAGATCGGCTCCTGATACACGCCGCCGTTGGCGAGCACGCCGAAGGCGACGGACATTTGCAGCGGCGTGATGCCGCTGGAGCCAAGGGAGAGGCCGAAGGGCGTCGCGTCGATGTGCGCGTCGTCGATGCCCAGCCGGTGCAGGAAGTCCACCGACCGCTCCACGCCCACCATGGTCATCAGGGTCTGCGCGGCGGCGGTGTTATGGCTGCGCATCAGCGCGGTGCGGAGGGTTTCCGGGCCGACATAGCCGCCTCCGCCGTAGTTTTGCGGCCAGGAGTTTTCGCCCTTGGCGTTCTTCCAGCCGGCGATGGGCAGGGGCATATTGTACACGATGCTCGCCGGGGAAGCGCCCAATTCGAGTGCCGGGGCGTAGACGGCGATCGGCTTGATAGAGGAGCCGACGGGCATCCGCATATCCGTCGCCCGGTTGAGCGTCTTTTTCGCGGTGGGACGGGTGCGGCTGCCGACGATGGCCTTCAGTTCGCCCGTGCGGTAGTCCAGCACCACGGCCGCCGCCTGCGGCTGGATGATCTCGTCATAGGTGCCGTCCGCGTTGCGGGAACGGTAGATCTTGTCGGAGGGGTCGCGCAGGGATGGATACTTCGTCCAGTTCTCCAGCGTGTCCTCGACGGTCGTCTGCACCTGTGTGTCAATCGCCAGCTTGACGCGATAGCCGCCGGTGCGCAGCTTGTTCTCCATCGCGTAGCGGTTGGCGGAGGTGTCCTCCAATCCGTTCAGCTCCAGGAGAATATCCACCACCTCGCCCACGGCGTACTCGACGTAATGGGCGTACTGATACATCCCGCTCCCGGCGGAGGGGGACTTTTCCAGCACCGAGGCGGTCTGCTTGTTGAGCGCCTCCTGGTACTGCTCGTAGGTGATGAACTGGCTTTCGTACATACAGCGCAGCACATAGTCCGTCCGGTTGTCGGTGATGGCGGCGTAATCGACGCCCTCCTTGGCGCGGGTGTAGTAGTTGCGCCGGGGATTATAGTAGTACGGGCTGTTGGCCGTGCCCGCCAGCATCGCGCATTCGCGCAGCGTCAGCTCCGCGAGCGACTTGCCGAAGTAGCCCTCCGCCGCGGTCTGCACACCGTAGTAGTTTTCGCCCAGATAGATGGTGTTCAGGTAGCTTTCCAGAATCTGATCCTTGGTGTATTTCTGTTCCAGCTGCATCGCCAGGTAGGCTTCCTGAATCTTCCGCTTGTAGCTCTGCTCGCTGGAAAGCAGCGTGTTCTTGATCAGCTGCTGGGTGATGGTGGAGCCGCCCTGGGTGTTCGAGGAGGACAGGTTCGATACGAACGCGCCGACAATACGCTTGATGTCCACGCCGTTGTGGGTATAGAAGCGCGCGTCCTCCACGGCGACGAACGCCTGCTGCAAATAGCGCGGCATCGCCGCCAGAGAAACCATCACCCGGTTCTCGGTGCCCTTGTACTCGGTAATCAGGTTGCCGCTCGCGTCATAAATAAAGGACGTCTGCGCCTGATCGTCGAGGGCCGCCAGGTCGAGGTTCGGGGCGGTTTCCACATAGCCCTTGGCAATGCCCGCCACCGCGCCCAGCCCCGCCAGCCCGAACAGCAGGATCAGCAGCGCAAAAATGCGCACCACGTTGATCGCCACGCACAGGGCAAAGTTCGGCTTGCGCGTCGCCGGCTTGAAAATGGTGTGCGCATATCGCTCCTCCGGCGGCTCGGCCCCGTCGTCCGTCGGCTCGCCCGCCCAGAAATCCTCGTCGGCGTAGGCATTCCCGGACGCGCCGCCGTCATAGGGTTCGCCGTCATCATAGCGTCCGCCGTCGTAGGCCGCGTCGCTTTCGTAGGGCCCGGCGTAGTCGCCGTCATCCTCCTGCGCGGGATAAACGCCGCCGTCAGGCGCATAGCTCTCAGGCGGAACGGTATCGTCCGGCCCGGGATAAACCTCGTCCGTCGCGTAGTCGCCGTCCGCCTCTTCCGGATTGTTTTCCCAATCGTCCGGCTGTCCGGCGCGTTTTTTGCGGTGGAACAAGGGCGTCACCTCCTCTGTCTGTCAGGAAAACCGCGAGAATCCCCTCGCGGGAAACATCGTGCCAGTATTGATTATAGCACAATCCTTCCGCCGGCACAACCGGCACCTTCCCCCGTCCATTCAACGAAGGAGGCGTTCAAATGTCTGCATGGTTGCGCAAGCTTTTCCCGCCCCGCGACGCGTCAAGGCGCAAAGCGTCCAGCCGAGGCGCGCTGCGCGGGGTCGTTTTGGCCCTGCTGCTTTTGACGGCGTGCGTCGCCTATCTGGAACGGAACCTGACCCGGGTCGTGCTGTCGCTGGCGCAGGCGCAGGCGCGGGTGCTGGCGGTGCGCTCGCTTAACGAGGCCGCGGACGAAATCGTCCAGTCGGGCGTAACCTATGAGCAGCTGATGTCCGTCACCACCGGCCGGGACGGGCGCATTCAGCTCATTCAGGCCAACACGCCGGAGATGAACCTGCTCGCCTCCCGCGCCAGCCTGACCGCGCAGGAAAAGCTGCAATCCGTCGAAACGCGCACGATCGCGGTGCCCCTCGGCTCCGCGCTGGGGCTGACGCTGCTGGCCGGCTCCGGCCCGCGCATTCAGGTGCAGATTCTGCCCGTCGGGTCGGTCATCGCGCAGTTTTCGACGGAATTCCAGTCCGCCGGCATCAACCAGACGCGGCACAAGATCAGCCTGACGCTGAAAGCCGACGTGCGGCTGGTGATCCCCACCGGCGCGTCCACCGTCGAGGTAACGACGCAGGTGGCGGTGGCGGAGAGCATCATCATCGGCGAGGTGCCACAATCCTTTGTGGACGTGAACAACGACAGCGATATGCTCAACCTCGTCCCCTGATCCCGGCAGGGAAACCGCCGCCGGACGGAGAACAATATCCCCATTCCCCATGAAAAGGAGCCTGCGATATGAGCAAACCCACGGTGCTTGCCTTCAATATGTCCCCGGAATCCCTCTCCCGCCTGCGCTTCGCCTGCGCCAAGTCCGGCGCAGCCGTGCGCCCCGTCGCGCCGGAGGAGTACGCGCTGTCCCTGGGCGCGCTGTGCGGCATGACCCCCGCCCCGGCGGAAGCGCCCGCGCCCTGCGCCGCCTTTTCCGACGAAATGCTGGTGATGGCCTTCTTCACCAATCCGCAGGTGAACCGCCTGCTCGCATCCATGAAGCAGCTGCGCCTGCGGCCCGTTGCGCTCAAGGCGGTGCTGACGCCGACCAACGCGGAATGGAACTGCGCCCAGCTGCATGACGAGCTGATGAAGGAGCGGGAGGCGCTGTCCCAGCACCGGAAGCCCGTCCACCAGGAAGCGGACGATGCGCAGGGCTGACGGCGATCGCTTCCCGATTGGGCGCGCTTTGGGACAGCCTGTTACAGCATTTCCCTCTTGCTTTTTTTGACGAAATGGGCTATACTTTTCATGATCAAAGATAGTCAGATTTGACCATGAAACGAGGAATGATTCATGCGACTGAGCGATTCCATCGAATCCTTTATCAAAACGCTGCTCGGGCAGGACGAAACCGAGGTCGAGCTGAAGCGCAACGAGCTGGCGGAGTATTTCGGCTGCGCGCCCAGCCAGATCAACTATGTGCTGGCGACGCGCTTTACGCCCGACGACGGCTATGTGATCGAGTCCCGGCGGGGCGGCGGCGGGTACATCCGCATCGTCCGCGTGGTGCAGACGCCGGGCCAGCGGTTGATGTACCTGATCAACGAGCGCGTCGGCAGCGCGATCGGCGAGGCGGAGGCCGGACGGCTGATCGGCCAGCTGGCGGAGCAGGGCGTCGTCACGCCCGCCGAGGCGGACATCATGCGCGGCGCGCTCTCCGCCCAGGCGCTGTCGATCCCCATCCCCGACGCCATGAAGGACGCGCTGCGCGCCCGGACGCTGCGCAGTATGCTCACCGCCGTGGCCCGGCAGAACCGCCCGACGTAACGCGTCATACAATATAGCGCAGCGCCGCGAAAGGAAGAAGCAACGCAATGATTTGTGAAGAATGCAAGCTCAACGAGGCGAGCTATACCGTCTCGGTCATGGTCGGCGACGAGGTGGTTACGCGCCATCTCTGCGGCGACTGCATGGCCAAAATGAATATGGACGTGGCCAGCGGCAATATTAAAAGCCTGCTTTCCTCCATATTATCCGCGATCACGGGCAATGATACCCCTGAAGCGAAGCGGGAGGAGGTTGTCTGCCCCCGCTGCCACACCACGCTCAGCCAGTTCACCCGCACCGGCCGTCTGGGCTGCCCCGCCTGCTACGAGGCGTTCCATGAGCAGCTTCAGCCAATGCTGTTGCAGATTCATGGTCGGGTGCAGCACGCGGGTCGTCAGCCCCTGTGCAGCGAGGACGCGCAGCGCACCCGCAGCCGTCAGGAGGAGCTGACCCGCCGCATGGCGCAGGCCGTCGCCATTGAAGACTTCGAGACTGCCGCGCAGCTGCGCGATCAGCTGCGCGCCCTGGCCTCCCGGGAGGTGGCGGAATAATGGCGGATAACGCGATGGTGCTTTCCTCCCGGGTTCGCCTGGCGCGGAATTATCAGGATCTTCCCTTCGACGCAGCCGCCAAGCCGGACTGCGCCGCGATGTGCATTGCCCGCACCACCAACGCCATCGCCATTTCCGGCGAGGCGGAGGGTTTCCACCTCGTGCGCCTGAGCGACCTGAGCGAGGTTCGCCGTCAGGCGCTGGCAGACGATCACCGCATCAGCCGCGACCTGATGCGCAATCCCGAAACGG
>CAZRLM010000017.1:0-7563 GCA_964600835.1 uncultured Oscillospiraceae bacterium | reverse complement strand
GTGCTGATTCGCGAGGCGGACGCGGCCTCCATCATGATGAACGAGGAGGATCACCTGCGCATTCAGGCCATCCGGCCCGGCATGGCACTGACGGAAGCGGCGGAGACCTGCTTCCGGCTGGAGGACGCGCTGTCCCGGCAGGTGGTGTTCGCCTTCGACAAGCAGCTCGGCTACCTGACTGCCTGTCCGACCAATACGGGCACCGGGATGCGCGCCTCGCTGCTGATGCACCTGCCCATGCTGACCCTTGGCAAGCAGATGGGCAACGTGGGGCAGATCGTCGCGAAGGTCGGGCTGACCATCCGCGGCGTGTACGGCGAGGGCGCGGAGGCGCTGGGCAACCTGTATCAGGTCAGCAATCAGGTCACGCTGGGCCGCACGGAGCAGGAGATCATCAGCACCGTGACCGCCGTGGGCCATCAGCTGACGGACATGGAGCAGGCGCTGCGCGAAAAAACCGCCGGCGGCGACGACAGCCGCCTCGCCCTGGAGGACGCGGTTTACCGCGCCTGGGGCGTGATGCGCTTTGCGCGCCTGATGCCGCTCAACGAGTTCTTCCGCCACTGGTCGAACGTGCGGCTGGGGGCCGCGATGGGCCTGCTGCCCGCGCCCCTGGCCCTGCTGGACACGATGCTCGATCAGGCGCAGGACGCGAACCTGTCCGTCTTTAACGAGCAGGTGCTCGCCGGCAACGCGCTCAGCGCCGCCCGCGCGCGCCGCGTCCGCGGAATGCTCGCCGCTTATCAATAACCGCGCATGGAGGAATGACGATGGCCATATTTGGACGATTTACCGAGCGGGCGCAGCGCGCGCTGTCCGCGGCGCAGCAGGCCGCGGCGGAGATGCGCCAGCCCTATGTGGGCAGCGAGCATCTGCTGCTGGGCCTGATCCGGGAGGGCGACAGTATGCCCCCCGCCATCGCGGACAAGGTGAGCTACGACCAGGTGCTGTCCCTGCTCTCCCAATCGGAGGGCGAAAGCGAGCTGGTCGGCGGCGCGCCCCGCTTCGAGATGACCCCTCGGATGAAGAAGCTGCTGGAGCTGTCCGTGCTGGAATCCCGCCGTCTGGGGCAGAACTACGTCAGCGCGGAGCACTTCTGGCTGGCGATTCTGCGGGAGGGCGAGGGCGTGGCGGCCAGCATTCTCCGGCAGTTAGGGGTTGACTTCTCCCGCGCGCGGGAGGAGCTGATCCAGCAGATTCGCATGGACGGCGCGCCCGCCGGTCAGCCCGACGGCAGCCCGGATTCCGGGCGCAAATCCGGACGCGGCCGGAGCGCCACGGCCACCCTGGAGCAGTACAGCCGCGACCTGACCGCCGCCGCCCGTCAGGAAGAGCTTGACCCGGTCATCGGCCGGGATACGGAGATTCAGCGCATTATTCAGATTCTGATTCGCCGCACGAAGAACAACCCGGTGCTCATCGGCGAGCCGGGCGTAGGCAAGAGCGCGGTGGTTGAGGGGCTGGCGCAGCGGATCGTGTCCGGCAGCATCCCGGAGATGCTGGTGGGCAAGCGCGTGGTCTCGCTGGACATCGGCAGCATGGTCGCCGGCAGCAAGTACCGGGGCGAGTTCGAGGAGCGGCTCAAAAACGTGATGGAGGAGATTCGCAAGGCCGGCAACATCCTGCTGTTCATTGACGAAATCCACACCATCGTCGGCGCGGGACAGGCGGAGGGCAGCCTGGACGCGGCGAACATCCTCAAGCCCGCGCTGGCGCGGGGCGAGCTGCAATGCATCGGCGCGACGACGCTGTCGGAGTACCGCAAGCACATTGAGAAGGACGCGGCCCTCGAGCGGCGCTTCCAGCCGGTGATGGTGGGCGAGCCGACCGCCGAGGAGGCGCTGGCCATCCTGCACGGGCTGCGCGACCGCTACGAGGCGCATCACAAGGTGCGCATTACCGACGAGGCGCTTTCCGCCGCCGTCGCCCTGTCCGACCGCTACATCGCCGACCGCTTCCTGCCCGACAAGGCCATCGACCTGATGGACGAGGCCGCGTCCCGCGTGCGGATCCAGGCGTTCACCGCCCCGCCGGACGTGAAAGCGCAGGAGAAGCAGCTGGAAAGCGTCCAGCTGGAAAAGAAGGACGCGATCGACCGGCAGGATTACGAGAAGGCCGCGGCCCTGCGCGATCAGGAGCGCTGCCTGCGCCAGGAGATCGAGCTGAAGCGCGCCGCCTGGAAGCAGACGCAGACCACCGCCAAGGATGTGGTGAGCGAGGAGGACATCGCGCAAATCGTGTCCGACTGGACAGGCATCCCTGTCCGCAAGATGACCGAGGGCGAGGCGGAGCGCCTGATGCACCTGGAGGACACGCTGCACAAGCGGGTCATCGGCCAGGAGGAAGCCATCAGCGCGGTCAGCCGGGCGATCCGCCGGGCGCGAGCCGGGCTGAAGGATCCCAAGCGGCCCATCGGCAGCTTCATCTTCCTCGGCCCCACCGGCGTGGGCAAAACCGAGCTGTGCCGCGCCCTGGGCGAAGCCATGTTCGGCGACGAGGATGCGGTGATCCGCATCGACATGAGCGAATACATGGAGAAGCACACCACCTCCCGCCTGGTCGGTTCCCCACCCGGCTACGTCGGCTACGAGGAGGGCGGCCAGCTGACCGAGGCCGTGCGCCGCAAGCCCTACGCCGTCGTCCTGCTGGACGAGGTGGAGAAGGCGCACCCGGACGTGTTCAACATTCTCCTGCAAATCCTGGAGGACGGTCGCCTGACCGACAACACGGGCCGGGTGGTCAGCTTCAAGAACACCATCATCGTCATGACGAGCAACGCGGGCGCACATACCATCGATACGGGCCGGGCGCTTGGCTTCGGCGCGAACACGATGACGGACGTGCGGGGCTACGAGGCCATGAAGGACGCGGTGATGAAGGAAGTCCGCGACCTGTTCCGGCCCGAGTTCATCAACCGGGTGGACGAGCTGATCGTCTTCCACGCGCTGACGGAGGACAACATCCGCGCCATCGCGGCGATGATGCTCCGGCAGGTCGCCGCCCGGCTTTCGGAGCGGAACGTCCACCTGACCTGGGGCGACGACGTGGTTGCCGAGCTGGCCCGTCAGGGGTATGACGCGAAGTACGGCGCGCGCCCATTGCGGCGCGTGATTCAGCGCACGGTGGAGGACGCGCTCTCCGAGGAGCTGCTTGCCGGTCACATTGCGCTGGGGGATCAGGTGCGCCTGGGCGTACAGGACGGAAAGATTACGATCGGAAAAGCGGAATAAATCAAAAAAAGCGGCCCGCGTCGCTTTTTTTGATTGGCGGGGATCCGCCAGAATCTTATGCCTTTTTCCGATGCTTCCGCGCCAGGCGGACAATGCCCCACGCCAGCGCCGCAACCGCCAAGAACGGCAGCGCGGCCGTCAGGAACACTGCCGCGTCCTCCAGAAAGTCCACGAACGCGCCCCAGCCCGCCGCAAAGCCGCTTTGCAGCCGCTCCAACAGCGGCCGCTCGCCGGACGCCGCGCCGGAAACGTCCGTCTCCTCGCGCACGGTAACGTCCACCGTCGTGTAATCCACCCGGCGATCGGTGCGGTTCAGGCTGTCCCGCAGGCTGTCGATGGTGTACTGCGTTTCAGCAATCTTGCTTTCCAGTTCCAGCAGGTCGCTCAGGGTACCCGTGTCGGTCATCAGCGCCTGCAAACGGGCCATCAGCGCCTCCTGCGTTTCCAGCCGGGCCTGCGTGTCCTGATAGCTCTCGGTCACGTCGCTGGCCGTTTCCTCCCGATGGGTCACGCGCCCTGCCGCCGCCGCGCCGTCCAGGAAGCCGTCCACCTTGTCGGCGGGCACCCGCAGCGTCACCGATGCGCGGCGCACCCCGCCCGAACCGGTATCCTCGGACAGGTAGGTCACATTGCCGCCCATCTCCTGGCACAGCGTTTGCAGCGCCTCCAGGCAGTCATCGTACCGCCCGGTCGCGATGGTCAGCGTCACCGTCCGAATGATCTTCTGCCCGCCGATTTCATCCGCCGCGCCTGTTTCCGCGCTGTATACCGTCATTTTCGGCGCAGATCGCGCGACACTCGCATTACCGTAACCCACGTCGTTCGCTGCGAAGTCCATCTCCGGCTTCGCGTCATACGCCGTCGCCTGCTGAATGGTCTGCCCCACTCCGTTGCGGGGCGCCAGGGTATCCCGGGTCAGCAACGCGCCGCCGATGACAAACACCGCCGCCGCCGCGACCGACAAGCCCTTCAACCAGCCCCTCCGGGCAGGCGAAGCGTTCCTGTTTTCCTGTTCCTGTCGCATCTTCGCATCCTCCTCCACGCGTTTTGTCCACCCCGCGTGGAAGTCCGCCGGAGGCGGCGGAACGTCCTGCGCGAGGGTGGTCAGGGACGCCTGGAGCCGCGCCCATTCGTCATGCCGCGCTGCGCAGTCGGGGCAGGACGCTTCGTGGGTCGCCCAACGCGCCTCCTCCTCGGGGGTGCATTCTCCGTCCAGGCATTTGTCCAGGAGGACGCGATATTCTTCACAGGTCATGCCTTTGTCCTCCTTTCACCTTGTTGGACGCGCATTTTTCCGGATTGTTCCCGCCTTTTGGACAATTGGTCGCTGATTTTTTCCCGCGCCCGGTTCAACCGGCTCTTGACCGTGCCGACCGCGCTCCCGGTGATTTCCGCGATCTCCTCGTACCGTTTGCCCTCCATCGCGTAGAGGATCAGCACGGTGCGCATTTCCGCCGGCAGCGCGTCGATCGCCTCGCGCAGCGCGGCCTTTTCTTCCCCGGCTAACACGGTTTCCTCCGGCTGCGGGGCGGGATCCGCTGGATCAAAGCCGCCCTCGGCCAGTTCGTCGGCGGAAACGGCCGGACGGCGGCGGCGGGCGCGCAGATGATCCAGGCAGCAGCTGACGCAGATGCGGTACAGCCAGCTCTCAAAGCGGCTGTCGCCGCGAAAGTCCGGCAGCGCGCGCCATGCCTTGAACATGGCCTCCTGCGCGCAGTCCTGCGCGTCCTGCGTTTGCCCCGTGTAGTGGTAGCAGACGCGCCATACCATGCCCTCCAGCGGCGTCATCAGCCTTTCAAAGGCCGCCGCGTCGCCGCGCTGCGCGCTGCGCAGGGCAAGCTCGTCGATCATAGGCCGCGTTCCTTTCTCCGGCAAGTCGCCGGGGTTCTTTGTGCTTGGTGATGCTATCCTATCACACTTTCGGGAAAATATCTACCGGGGCGCTTTCCATTGGATGTAAATTCTTTTTTGAACAAATTATAAATTGTTAGCACTCTTTCTCATTGAGTGCTAATTTTCTCTTGCATTTCCTTCGGGCTGGTGCTACAATAAGGGATGTAAACAAGGTCGATACCGCCCTGAACGGGCGAAGGAGGTTCATCTGTATGGCGATTGAAATGGAAAAAGGCGCCGTCTCCATCGACGCGCAAAACATCATGCCGGTGATCAAGCGCTGGCTGTATTCGGATAAGGACATCTTCCTGCGGGAGGTCGTCAGCAACGGCTGCGACGCGATCACCAAGTTCCGGATGCTGAACCCCGGCACCGAGGAGCCGATGTCCGTCACCGTGACCGTGGACAAGGAGAACAAGCAGCTGCGCATCAGCGATACCGGCGTAGGCATGACCGCCGACGAGGTGCGCCGCTACATCAATCAGGTCGCCTTCTCCTCCGCGGCGGAGTTCATGAAGAACTTCGAGGGCGAGAAGCAGGACGGCAAGGGCGACATCATCGGTCACTTCGGCCTGGGCTTCTATTCGGTGTTCATGGTTTCCGAGCCGGTGGAGATTGAGACGCTGTCCTGGCAGGAGGGCGCGGAGCCGGTGCACTGGCAGTCCTCCGACGGCATGAGCTTCGAGCTGGGCGAGGGCCATCGCACCGTCCACGGCACGACGATCATCCTGCACATCACCGACGAGGAGAAGGAATTCCTGGAGCTGTACCGCGTCCGCGAGGTGCTGAACCGCTACTGCGGCTACATGACCGCTCCCGTGCTCCTGGAGGACGCGAATGCCAAGCCCACGGAAAAGACGGTGCCCGTCGAAGGCGAAAAGAACGAGGACGGCTCTCAAAAGACCGAAACCGTGCTGGAGGAGCCCAAGCCCCAGCAGATCAACGACACCGCGCCGTTGTGGCTCAAAAAGCCCTCCGAGTGCACGGAGGACGAGTACAAGGCTTTCTATCACAAGATGTTCGGGTACGACGATCCGCTGTTCTGGGTGCACCTGAACGTTGACTATCCCTTCAACCTGAAGGGCATCCTGTACTTCCCCAAGCTCAAAAACGACTTTGGCGCCCACGAGGGGCAGATCAAGCTGTTCTCCGGTCAGGTGTTCGTGGCGGACAACATCAAGGAGGTCATTCCGGAGTTCCTGATGCTGCTCAAGGGCGTCATCGACTGTCCCGATCTGCCGCTGAACGTCAGCCGTTCCTTCCTGCAGAACGACGGGTACGTCAAGAAGATCAGCGCCCACATCACCAAGAAGGTCGCCGACAAGCTGACCGGCCTGTTCAACACCGAGCGCAAGACCTACGAGGGCTACTGGGACGACATCGCCCCCTTCGTGAAGTACGGCTGCATCCGCGACCGGAAGTTCTTTGACAGCGTGAAGGGCGTGCTGCTGCTCAAGACCACCAAGGGCGAATACCTGACGCTGGACGAGTACAAGGCCCGCAACGGCGAAAAGGCCGACAAGAAGGTCTACTACACCAACGATCCCCAGCGGCAGGCCGCGGCGGTCGATCTGTTCACACAGCGCGGCATCGACGTAGCGGTGATGGATCACGTCATCGACGGCAACTTCCAGTCCTTCATGGAATATTCCGACGGCGAAAACAGCGTGACCTTCGCCCGGGTGGACGCGGACGTGTCCGGCCTGACGGAGGAGTCCGAGGAGGGCAAGGAGCTGGACGCGGACAAGCTGCAAGCGCTGTTCCGCAAGGCGCTGGGCAAGGACGAGCTGCCCGTGAAGCTGGAATCCCTCGCCAGCGCTGAGCTGACCGCGATGGTGACGGAGGACGAGCAGTCCCGCCGGTTCAAGGAGATGAGCCGCCTGTACGGGCAGAGCTTCGATATGCCCGACCAGTTCACCCTGGTGCTCAACCGCCGCAGCGCGACCATCCAGGCGCTATCCAAGCGCGACCCCGAGGACGAGATGACCAAGCTGTATTGCCAGCACGTCTACGACCTGGCGCGGATGGCCGCCCAGCCCCTGACCGAAGGCGACCTGACCGCCTTCCTGGCCCGCGCCTCCAAGCTGCTGGGCATGATGGTGTAATCAAAACGTTTTCTTCCCCCGTCGACACGTCGGCGGGGGAAGATCGCCGATAAAGAGGCTGTTTGCGCAAAACAACAGCCTGAATGTTCCTGATGCTTTTAGAAATTCATCAGCGGGTCGTCGACTGTCCATCCAACGCAACAACCGCTATAATCTATTGACATAGCAGGCCGTATCCTCTACAATAACGGTTACACTGATGAAAGCGAGGAACGCCCATGAAGCGCCTCATTTCCCTGCTGTTCCTCGTTCTGCTGGTCTCCTCGGCCGTGGCTGAGGAGACCAGCGTGGTCATTGACCGCACCGCTAACCTCACGGAGGAATACCTTTTTCCC
>CAZRLM010000016.1:23890-30535 GCA_964600835.1 uncultured Oscillospiraceae bacterium | reverse complement strand
GAACAATGCGATGGCATAGGCCGTCTTTTGGCGCGCCGGAAGGCGCGCAATGCGGAGTGTGCGCCCGCATACAGGAGTTCCGCGCCTGCGGGCACGGGCAGAGGGCGAAGGTCGCCTGCCAGGCTTTCCGATCGCCCTTTGCACTCCTTCGGGCGGCGCAACCAAGAAAGGCTGCGAAAGATGGGAGGTCCAGGAGGGCCAACTGGCCCTCCTGGCGAGGGAGTCCAGAGGGGGCAGCGCCCCCTCTGGTGGGGTGCAGGGGCGAAGCCCCTGCTACCGGGTGATGATGGCGTAGGAGAGCGGGGGGCGAGGGACGGGAGCGTCGGAGAAAGCGATGGCGGCGCGGAGAGATTGCTCGGCACGGTCGGCGTCCGCGTCGGAGCGGGCGTAAAGGGTGGCAAGGGGCGTGTCCGCGGTCACAGCATCGCCGATGCGCACCGGCAGAATGAAGCCGACGGAATAGTCCAGCGTATCGCTCTTGCGCACTCGTCCAGCGCCCATCGCCTGGGCAGCCAGGCCCAGCGCCATGGTATCCATATGGTGGACATAGCCCGCGCGGCCGCAGCAGATGGTGCGCTTGATGGCGGGCTGGGGCAGCAGCATCACGTCGTCCACGACGCGCGCGTCGCCGCCCTGCGCCGCGATGAGCTGACGCAGCTTTTCCAGCCCCGTGCCGGAGTCCAGCGCCGCCGTCAACAGCTTTTCGCCCTCCTCGGGGGTTTTCGCGCGGCCTGCCAACACCAGCATATGACTGCCCAGCAGCAGCGAAACGTCCAGCAGCGCGCCCTTTGTCCGGCCGGAGAGCACGTCGATGGCGTCCTTGACCTCCAGCGCGTTGCCCACGTGGGTGCCCAGCGGCTGCTCCATGCCGGTCACGATGGCCGTAACCGGCTTGCCTGCCAGCGCGCCGATGTCCACCATCGCCTGGGCGAGGCGGATTGAATCCTCCAGCGTTTGCATGATCGCGCCCGAGCCGGTCTTGACGTCCAGCACAATCGCGTCCGCGCCGGAGGCCAGCTTCTTCGACATGATCGAGGACGCGATCAGCGGCAGGCTGTCCACGGTCGAGGTCACGTCCCGCAGGGCGTACAGCTCCTTGTCCGCGGGAGCCAGCGTGCCGGTCTGCCCGATGACTGCCAGGCCGATTTCGTTGACCTGATGGATGAACGCTTCCTCCGTCAGCTCCACGCTCAGGCCGGGGATGGACTCCAGCTTGTCCAGCGTGCCGCCGGTGTGGCCCAGGCCGCGGCCGCTCATCTTGGCGACGGGTACGCCGCAGGCCGCGACCAGCGGCGCGAGCACCAGCGTGGTCGTGTCGCCCACGCCGCCGGTGGAGTGCTTGTCTACCTTCACGCCGGGAATAGCGGACAGGTCGGCCACGTCGCCGGTATCGCGCATGGCGAGGGTCAGGTCGGTCGTCTCCTGCGCGGTCATGCCGTTGAGGCGGATGGCCATCAAAAGCGCCGACAGCTGGTACTCCGGCACGCCTTTCCCGGACAGCGCGTCCGCCGCGGCCTGCGCGAAGAAGCGAATCTCCTCCCGCGTCAGCGCCAGGCCGAGCTTCTTTTTCGTGATGATTTCCACCATGTTCAGCATCGCGGATCAACGCTCCTTTCGGTTAATGGCGGCGCGTCCGGTCATTCGGGCCGGAGATGCGCCATAAACGCCGCCTTGTTTTCCTGGGGCGCGGTGGTGGGGCGACCCAAATCGGGCCGGGAACCGAGGCGCGTCCGCACCTCAAGGAAGGCCAGTTCGCCGCTATCCCGCGCGCGGCGCAGCGCTGCATCCAGCGCGTCGGCGCTGTCCACCCGCGCGGCGCTGGGATAGCCGCACGCCCGGGCGACGGCGGGCATATCCGTCAGGCAGGCAACGGTGGGCATTCCGCCGACCGTCTCGTGCGCGCCGTTGTTGATCAAAACGTGAATGAGGTTGCGCGGCTTGACGCTGCCGATGACTGCCATCGCGCCCATGTGCATCAGCGCCGCGCCGTCGCCGTCGATGCACCAGACGCGGCGCTCGGGCCGGTGAATGGCGATCCCCAGCGCGATGGAGGAGCTGTGCCCCATGGAGCCGACGGTCAGGAAGTCGCATGAATGCCCCTGCCCGGCGGCGGCGCGCAGCTCAAACAGCTCGCGGCTCGCCTTGCCGGTGGTGGAGACGATCGGGTCGTCGCCGGAAACGGCAATGATCCGGCGGATGGCCTCCTCCCGGCTGAGGGTAAACTCGTTGCCGTAGCGCACGGCGGGGCCGTCCGTCAGCGCGCCCTTGCGCACGACGATGGCGACGCTCCGGCCGGAGGACAGCCGCTCCTGCCACGCCGCCAGCTGCGCGGTCAGCGCCTCCGCCGTTGTTTCCGGGCTGAGGACGAACGCGTCGATGTCCAAGTCCTCCAACAATCGCAGGGTGATTTCGCCCTGATAGCGATGCTGAGGCTCGTCATGCACGCCCGGCTCGCCGCGCCAGCCCACCACCAGTATGGCGGGAATCGCGTAGACCTGCTCGTGCAGCAGCGAGGCCGCCGGGTTGACCAGGTTGCCCTCGCCGCTGTTTTGCAGGTAGATCACGGGCGTTTTGCCCGTCGCCAGATGGTAGCCCGCCGCCAGCGCGGCGGCGCAGCCCTCGTTGGCGGCGATCACATGATGCTTCGGGTCGGTGCCAAAGCGGCTCATCAGGCAATCGCACAGCGCCTTCAGCTGGGAATCCGGCACGCCGGTGAAAAATTCCGCCCCCAGGGCGCGGACAAAGTCGTCAACCCGCATCACGCGTCTCCTCTTTTCTTAATCGTCGGTGGGAATCAGGTTGATGATCTCATTGATGGGCATACAAAGTTCGTCGCACTCCTTGGCGCGGTGATGGGTCAGGATGGTGCGGGCGGCGTTCTGCATCGCGGGGAAGCCGGAACGGGTGAGCTGGTTGGCGTAAATGACCACGTTCACCCCGCGGGCCTTGAACTCCTCCTCGGTCACGGCGTTGAAGGAGGTCGGCACCACGACGATGGGCGTGGCCGCGTCCTTCTCCCGGAAGCGGCGGACAAACTCGAAAATTTCCGCCGGATCCTTTTTGCGGCTGTGGATCATGATCGCGTCCGCCCCCGCGCCGGTGAAGGCGAAGGCGCGCGCCAATGCGTCCTCCATGCCCCGCTCCAGAATCAGACTTTCGATGCGCGCGCAGATCATGAAGTCCCGCGTTTTCTGCGCTTTTTTGCCCATGGCGATCTTTGCGCAGAAGTTCTCGATGCTGTCCTGGGTTTGGGGCACGTCCGCGCCGAAGAGGCAGTTTTTTTTCAAACCCACCTTGTCCTCAATAATCACCATGGATACGCCCATCCGCTCCAGAGACCGGACCGTGTAGACGAAATGCTCCGTCAGCCCGCCGGTGTCCCCGTCGAAGATGATCGGCTTGGTGGTGACCTCCATGATATCATCAATGGTGCGGAAGCGGCTGGTCATGTCGACCAGCTCGATGTCCGGCTTGCCCTTGGCGGTGGAATCGCACAGGGAGCTGACCCACATCGCGTCGAACTGACGCGCCTCGCCGTTTTGATGCACGACGGTTTTCTCGGCGATCAGGCCGGTGATGCCGCTGTGCGCTTCAATGGCGGTCACGGTGCCCTTGAGCGCCAGCAGGCGGCGCAGCCGGGCGCGGCGCAGGTCGGGCAGGGCCAGCTCGGCCCGGGCGCGCTTCTCCAGCGCCTCGTAGCGCGAGTCGCGGGCATAGGGGTATTCCACCAGCTGTCCGCCGTAGCTTTCCAGAATGGCGACGGCCTCGTCCCGCACGGGGCGCTGGAAGCCGGTCTGCCAGTCGTCGCCGTGGACGACGAAATCAGGCCGGTACAGTTCAAGGTTCTCCTTGTAGCTCAGCGTCCGCTGGGGCACCACGCGCCACACCCCGCCCAGACTTTCAAACACCGCCTTGCGCTCCGCGTAGGGGATGAGGGGGAAGCGCTTGTAGGCCGCGACGGCCTCGTCGGTCATTACGCCGACGATCACCCGGCCCAGATGCCGGGCGCGGCGCAGCAGCGCAATATGCGCGCTGTGCAGAATGTCCGTGGAGAAGCACAGGTACACCGTGCGCTGCGACAGCGTCTGCACCGCGGCGGACACCGCCGCCAAATCCTCCGGGTTGTCCACCTCGCGGCAGAGCCTGTCCTTCATGTCCAGCGGCAGGAGCGCAACGCGGTCGGTGACCTCGTTCAGCGCGTTTTCGGCGTAGCAGCCGACCTGCCCCCGCTCGCAGAAGACGGCGATGCGATCCAGCCACGTTTCCCAGTCCTCCCGGCATAGCTTGTAAAGCGGCTGGGCCGCCTGACAGGACGTGAAGAACTCGACGCCCACGCGAAAAATGCGCCCGTCGTGAATCTCCGCCTTGAAGTCCTTCTCGGGGAGCGGCTGGGTGGAGGAAACCGCCATGCAGCTGCCGGAGAAGGACATTGCGTCGTCGAGCACGGCGTCCTCAAACACCAGATCGCCGTGCATCAGCAGCAGGTCGTCGCCGCGCAGCGCATTGCGAGCGCAGTCAATCGAATAAATATAGTTGGTTTCCCGGTAGCGGGGATTGTGCACAAAGGTGAAGCGCAGCGGCAGATCAAGCCGGCGGCAATAATCGGTCAACACGTCCTCAAACGGGCCGGTGGTGATCACGACCTCAGTCACGCCGTGGTCGGAGAGCATCCGCAGCTGGCGGCTGAGGATGGTTTCGCCCGGGGACAGCTCGGTCATGCACTTGGGGTGTTCGTGGGTCAGCGCGCCCATGCGGGAGCCGAGGCCGGAGTTGAGAATCAGCGCTTTCATGGATTGCCCTCTTTTCTGCCCGGAAAGCAGCCGCTTGCCGGGGCGATAAGGCAATTATACCATAAAGGCAAAGGACGTGTCAAAACGCGACGGCAGGAATCGCGCGGCTTTCCGTCGAATCCTTGATCAGTATTCGGGGAACGGGAGGAATTTTCCATGAGAACAATCGGCGTGGTGGGGCTGGGGCTGATCGGCGGCTCGCTGGCAAAGACGGTCAAGCTGCATACGGACTGGACGGTGTACGGCTGCGACCTGAATCCGCAGACGATGCAGCAGGCGGCGCTGCTGGGCGCGATCGACGGGGAGCTGAACGGCGAAACGCTGCCCCTGTGCGACGAGGTGCTGGTGGCGCTGTACCCGCAGGCCATCATTGACTGGATCGCCGGGCACGCGGAGGACTTCAAGCTGGGCGCGCTGGTGATCGACTGCGGCGGCGTGAAGCAGGTGATCTGCGAGGCGGTGGAGCCGCTGTCTGCCGGGCGGGCGTGGCACTTTATCGGCGGGCATCCGATGGCGGGCCGGGAGTTTTCCGGCTTCAAGTACGCCAAAGACGACCTGTTCGACCACGCGTCGATGATCCTCACGCCCCGGGGCGACGAGGACCCTGCGCTGCTCCAGCGCGCGCGGAATCTGTTCATGGATCTGGGCTTTCGTCGGGTGCAGTTCACCACGCCGCATACCCACGATGAGATGATTGCCTACACCAGCCAGCTGGCGCACATCGTGTCCAGCGCCTACGTCAAGTGCCCGCTGGCGAGCAAGCACCGGGGCTTCTCCGCCGGCTCCTTTGCGGATATGACGCGGGTGGCGCGGCTGTCGCCCGAGATGTGGACGGAGCTGTTTTTCGACAACCGGGACGCGCTGCTGCCGGAGGTCGAAGGGCTGGTGGAGCGGCTGGCCGCCTATCGGGACGCGCTGCGCGACGGCGACCGGGATGCGATGCGTGTCCTGCTGGAGGAGGGCACGCGCATCAAGGAGCAATTGGAGGAAAACTGACCATGCGAATTGCCGTCAGCGCGTGCCTGTTGGGCGAAAACTGCAAATACAGCGGCGGAAACAACCGCAATCAGCGGGTGATTGACTTTGTGTGTGGCCACGAGGTTATCCCGGTCTGCCCGGAGCTGGCGGCGGGGATGCCCGCGCCCCGGCCCCCGGTGGAGCTGAAAAACGGTCGCGCCGTGCAGCAAAGCGGCGCGGACGTGGACGAAATCTACCGCGAGGGTGTGCGGCGGACGATGGCGCAGCTCGCCGAAACGCCGGTGGCGCTGGCGATTCTCCAGCCGCGCAGCCCGACCTGCGGCGTGCGCCGGGTGTACGACGGTTCCTTCACCGGTCGTCTGATCCCCGGCGAGGGCCTGTTGGCCCGCGCGCTGCGGGAGGCCGGGATTCCCACCGCCGAGCCGGACGACCTGTAACGCGTCAAGCCTCGGGTACGTCCACCAGGATCACGTCGTCCCCGATCTTGCAGATGTTCTCCCAGGGGATGACGATCCCGCAGCGCTCGCCCCGCAGCATCGCCGCGAGGCTGAACTCTCCCGGCACCACCAGCGCCGTAATCCGCCCGTCTACGGCGCAAAATTCGAGATCCATCGGCTTGCCCAGGCATTGCCCGTCGCGGGTGTTGATGACATTCTTCTGCTTCAGGTCGCTCAGACTCATGCGCGTCACCTGCCTTCCGGCCTATTGTATGCGCCGCGCCGCGCGTCGGACACAAAAAGTTTGCGTTTCCGCAAAAAAATACTTGCATTTTTCTTGCGGCTGTGATATAGTATTACCGTTGTCGCGAGACGTGCTGATATAGCTCAGTAGGTAGAGCGCATCCTTGGTAAGGATTCACTCTATGCGATGTTCCGGC
>CAZRLM010000016.1:0-23880 GCA_964600835.1 uncultured Oscillospiraceae bacterium | reverse complement strand
CGCAGAAAATTCGATAATTTTCAAAAAAATGCTTGACTTTATTGGAAATCGTGTTATAATAAACAAGCTGATTGAAAATGCTGCTGTAGCTCAGTCGGTAGAGCGCATCCTTGGTAAGGATGAGGTCACCAGTTCGAATCTGGTCATCAGCTCCAGATTAACTCCTTTGTGGGATGATCCACAAGGGAGTTTTTCTTTGTGTATCAAGGGTTTCAGGGCTGTGTGCCTTTTCAGGATGATTCGTCATCAGGCAAAAAACCAGCTAATTTTTCTCTTCTTTTTGATGTTTCCAGCTAATCGGATGCTCGGTGCAGTCTGTATATGGCAGCCATTGAACTGTATATGCAGACCAACTTGCTAACCATTTCAGCTAATCGCAAGAAATTTTTGTGTCATGCGCCGCGTTCTGCACCAAGTGCGCCAATTAGCAAACGCTCCACTACTTGACGGCGCAGCTCGGGATTTTGCTGAATACGCTCCAGCAGGCTGGAAACATCCGTGAGAGATTCTTCGATCGATTCAGGTTCCAGATCGGGATAGAAGCTGCCCTCAACCATTCGTGACAGCGCACGCTTTTCGGAGTCCAGAGCTTCATTGTAATTGCTCATCAGTACTTCGGGCGATTGACCGGCGCTCTCAGCAACCAGCTGATAGTCATTCTTGGTCAAGCGAACTTTGTGCATCTGACCGGATTTCCGAAGCCCCTGAATATCCACTCGCTCGTCTGCAGGAATTCCCATCTGGATTTGATGCAGCTTGAAGGCATCTTCCAGACTCTTGGGATCAAGCGGTCGCCCGTCAGCCTGACACAGCAGAAGTCCATAGTCCTGATATTCCTCCCGGAAGAACGCCTTATGTTCCTCAATCTCTGCCAGTCTTGCACGGATTTCATCCAGCAGCGGGCGGGTCAGGTACTGCTTACGATGGCTGTCCTCTGTTTTAGGGCCTTTGAGAATCAGGCTGCTTTGGGATGTGGGAACGAGCTTGGGAAACACACGAATGATCTCGTTCTTGGGTAGAATGCCCAGCGATCTGTCTGATACACGCTGCACCTGACGGGTGATCCACAGGCTTCCGTCGCGGAAATCAATCGTTTTCCAGTCGATGCCGACAATCTCGCCAGCACGAAGCGAGCAGACAAATGCAAGGTGAACAGCAAGGTGTAGGAGCCGATCTTCCTTGATGGTTTCCAGCACATCCCGCACCCGATTGACATCCCACGCGCGACGCTTAACCGTTTTTTCAGCCGGAGCTGTTGTGACCGGTATAGTGGTAATGTAGTGCCATTTCAACGCGGTTTCAAAGCCAGAGATCAGCACCGTATAGCATTTCTTTACGCTGCTTGATGAGAGCGTAGGAATTTCATCCGGACGCTTGCTGTAGCTTTTCGGCCCTTTGCAGGGTTTCTGGCTGAGATGATCCAGAAAATCATCAATGTCCTCCGAGGTAATGCTGCTCATGATTCGATCACCAAAGTAGGGAAGGATATGGTTATCCAGATTGCTGCGGTAGCTGTCGTAGGAGTTGGGTGAGAAGCGTTCCTTGCGGGCGTGGAATGGCAGCCACTTTTCTGCGAACTCTCGGTACGTCCTGCCCATGTTGTCATCCTTGGCATCGCTGGGCGGTGTCACATCCGGCGCGGGCATCTGAAACTGTTCACTGACCGTTCTTTCCAGGGCTCTCTTACGCTTGTACTCCAACACGGTTTTCAGCAGGTCGCTATAGAGACGGTTGTTCTGAAGATAGTCAATCAACGCCTTGCGCTGCATTGCTTCCAGTTCAGTCGTGTAGGTTTCCCACTGCTGCTTTTTCTTGCCGTGCTCGTCCCGATAGGGGTAAATGATGTTGTGTGCAGTGCCTCTTACTTTATAGGTCGCCATAGTAGCCTTCCTTTCTGATCAAACGTCAGGAAAGCTCCACCTGCCTGTTTAGTCATTGGTCAAAGGATTCCTTGAGAATCCGCAGGCAGCGCTTCCTCTATCGACATTTGTTTTGCGCTTTGCGCAAAACATTGAGCTGTTCCAAGCACAGGGTTCGCTTGTGAGGGTGATACCATTCAAGCACCTTGAACCCGCCGCCATACCGTCCACGGATTGATTCAACAGGATAGGAAAGCATTAGAGAACGAAGATCAGCCTGCATCGTGCAAACACTCACGCCAAATTCCGATGCCAAATGCACCGCTGTATCGAAGCGACGCTCCAGCAATGTCTGCCAAACGGCTTGGCGGCGTTCTGCAACTCTGAGGTTGTCATTCGCGCTCGTAACGCTCACCTCCAGTCACGCTCCATAATTGAAGCATAGAGGTTTAACCCTGAACTTGGTTAGTGTTTAGAAAATAGCGATGAAGAGTATCTCCGTTCTTTGGATGTAAGTGATGCGTGACGTGTTGATTGCTGGCAGATGATCGGCTTTTCAGTAGAATATGCTCATTTTCTATCGCAAACCCCATGAAACACAGAAACCGGAGCAAGTCGAAACTTGCTCCGGTTGACTGCATTATTTCTCATACCAATAAGAAATAATAGGAATGGCAATGTCTTTCGTAAGTATACACATAGCGTGTGATTTCATGGATCACCGTCCATGCTTATCATTCTGTTTTGTTCAGCAGTTTTCGCATTCAATCCAACTCACAGCGTAGAAGCCACGTGTTTTTCCATCAATATACCGAGAATCAGAAATCTGGAAGGAGCCCTCTAATGGCAGATTGTTTGAACTACCACCTACACGAACTGTCATACTTCCTGCTTCTACCAGCCATTGCATGGTTTTATCCAGATAAGCAAACTGGTCAGCCCGCAAGTCGAAGCAGACCCGTTTGCTCTCACCGGGAAGCAAATGAATGCGGCGGAAACCTGCCAACTCCTGAGCTGGGCGCAGCAGCTGCGCCTGTTCATCGCTGACGTAAAGCTGCACAACTTCATCACCGCCGCGCTTGCCGGTGTTGGTCACATTGCAGGTGATGCGCACAGTGCCCGTGGAGGAAACAGTCTCCGTTACACAGAGGTCGCTGTAAGCAAAGGTTGTATAGCCCATACCCTCGCCGAAATAGTATAGGGGCGTGCGGTCATTTTCGACGTATTTGGCGATGGTGTCCTGGCCGAGACGATAGCCGCTGCCATTCTTCTGGGCGGCGTAGATCGGAATCTGCCCTGTGCTGCGGGGTGCGGTGATGGGCAGACGGCCTCCGGGATTCACATCTCCGAAGAGGACTTCCGCCAAGGCCTGGGCGCCAGTATCGCCGGGATACCAGTGCTCAAGGACAGCGGCATACTTCTCGTCGATGGCAACGCTGGAAAGAGGCTTGCTGTCCATGTGAACCATGATGCAGGGCTTGTCGGTGTCCGCCAGAAGCAACGCCAGTTCCTCCTGTACGCCGGTCAGACCGATGCTGTCGCAGTCCACGCCCTCGCCGGTAGTGCAGCTGGTGCCCCAGCCATACTTACCGCCCATGGTGACGATGACCACATCCGCCCAGTTAGCCAGGTCAATGGCTTCCTGGAAGCCGTCGCGCTCGTTGCCGACCACGTCGCAGCCCTTGCACCAACGGACTTCCGCCTCGGGGCAGGCTCTGGCGATGGCTTCGCGGATGGTGGGCGTGGTGTCGGCGTAACGCTTGCGCAGTTCTTCCTCCACATAGGGGGAGGAAGCGCGAACGGTGCTGCCGGGAATGTAGGGCATCTTGTAGGGATTATTTGGATCGGAACGGCTGATGCGCTGCATACCGGGCATATCGGCCATAGCGCCAGTGGTATCCCGGTCGAAAGCTGCCGGATAGGTGTAGCAGCCGAAGAGCAGACGCATACAGTCCCCGTGGGGACCGATAACGGCAACCTTTTGAGCTTTCTTCTGGAGAGGCAGCACGCCCTTGTTTCGCAGCAGCACGATGGATTCCCGGGCCGCCTTAAGGCTGACGGGTACGGTAGCTGCCCGGTCATAGGCGGTGTCGAGCCATTCGGCCTTGGAGGCCGGGGCATCCATGAGGCCCAGCTTTAATTTGGCTTCCAGCATATGCAGAACGGCATTGTCCAGGGCTTGCTGACCTTCTTCATCGTCGGCAATGAGGGCCAGCAGCTTGTCGGTGTAGCCATAGGGCATGGGGAGTTCCACATCCAGACCTGCCTTGAGGGCTTCCGCACCGGACTTGGCTGGGTCATCGCAAACCTTGAGATCCATCAGCTTTTCGATGGACATATAATCGGAGACCACCAGACCTTCAAAGCCCATTTCCTTCCGCAGCAGGTCGTGGAGGATGTGCTTGGAGCCGATGACCAATTCGCCGTCAATCGCGCCATAGGAGTTCATGATTGCGCCCAGGTTGGCCTCGGAGATTGCCGCCTGGAAGGGCTTGGCATAGACCTCCCGCAGTTCGCGAGGGGTGATCTCACAGGAGCCCATGTTCAGTCCGCCCTGACTTAGGCCGTAACCCAGGAAATGCTTGCCGGTGGCGATGACGCCCTCCCGCAGATCATCGGACTGCAAACCCTTGACAAAGGCCACGCTCATCGCAGCGCAGAGGGTCGGATCTTCGCCGTAGGTCTCGCCCACCCGGCCCCAGCGGGGGTCACGGGCCACGTCCATTACCGGGGACAGGGCATGTCGGGTGCCCTCGGCGACCATCTGCTTGCGGATGATGTCCGCCATTTCCTGCACTACATCCGGGTCCCAAGTGGCAGCCAGACCGATGGCAGAGGGAAAAACAGTGCTGTCCTTGCTCATCTGACCGGTGAGTGCCTCGTTATGGCGCAAGGGCGGGATACCGCAGGCGGATTTGATGATTTCCTCCTGCTTCAGGCTGAGTTCCTGATTCTCCTTGGCGGAGGCGGTGCCGGGCACGAAAGAAATCGCGCCCACGCCATCCTTGAAGCGATACAGCACCTCTGCCGGAATTTGGGAACCGCCGAACATACCAACCAACTGGCAGATCTTCTGTATGGGGGTCATGGTGGATAGAATATCAAGGGCTCTTTCGCGGATTGTCATTGTCAGGCTCCTTTCTTACTTCACTGGGAAAATCAGTGTGTGGAAATGGCCAGTGTTATCGGTGATGGTCAGGGATGCTTCACCGGCCTCAACGCCCTGAAGCACCGCCATGGCCGTGCCATCATAGGTGAGGAATACGCAACCGTCATAGGGCGTATAGCCGCTGGGGGCTGCGGAGCCAAGGCCGATCAGCTTGGCCGCACCCTCTGCCTGCACAGTGATCTCGCGCTGGGCCTGGTGATTGATCTGCCCCTTTGCGTCCGCCAGCCGGATGGGCACGAAGAGCAGCCCGCCCACCGGGATGTGCTCCCCTTCAGGGAAAGCCAAGGGAGTGACGTTTTCATCAGCAGTTGTCAGGGCAAAATGCTCCGCCCGCTGGCCGTCCCGCAGAGCGTAGGCTTCCAGTGTGCCGGGGGCATAGGGTACGGTGAAGGTTGCAATGAACTTGCTTTCCTTTCCGCAGGGAAGCACGCCCAGACGCTCGCCGTTGAGCAGCAGCTCCACTTCGGGAGCGTCGCAGTACACGTCCACAGAGGCTTCCTTCCCCTCATATCCATGCCAGGTCCAGCTTTCGATATTGTCCTTGAACATCCAGGCGGTCTTGTTGGGCGTTTCACCCAGGTGATCCAGACGTTCCACGGCGATCACAGGCGTCTTGCGCAGCCCATAGACTACCTCGCGGTACAGGCTGATAGGGCGACGATCACCCAGCATATCAATATCGCCGATATAGGCTGCACGGTCGGGCCAGTGGGGCATGAAGTTGACAGTGCCATCATAGTAGAAGATGCCGATGCCAGCTTCGCCCAGATAGTCCCAGCCAGTCCATGTCATGTCACCGATAACATGGGGGTACTGTTCCACCAACGCCCACAGGTCGGCGATGTCAGCAGGGTATTCTTCGGTGCCCAGCACCAGGCGGTCAGGGCAGAGTTCTTTTTCCAGGGCATAGCGGGCGGGCATGTAGTTCAGACCGGTGATGTCAGTAGCGTTCTTATAGGGGGTCAGCATCTCCGTGACGATCCGGTGGCGGAGCATCGCATCCCCCAAGGGGCCGTGCATGATGCTGGCAAAGCTGTTGGTCTGGCTCACGCCGTCCATCTTGAACTGATTGCCCTCCTGCTGAGGACGTTCGGCGGGACGGGGCATGTTGCGCATGATATCGCCCATAATCTCCCGGATGCGGGAAGAACAGGACAAAAGCGCATTGACGCTGGTGGTGGTCAGGCGGCTGTCATCGAGGGCCTTGATGGCGGTATCCATCTGGCGGCACAGACGCGCGCCGTGGTCGGTGCTGGCCTCGGGGATCTCGTTGCCAAGGCAGTACAAAATGACGGAGGGATGGTTATAATCCTTGCGCACCAGGGCTTTCAGATCATCCTGCCATTGCCGGGAGAATACGAACGCATCATCGAAGGGGTTTTTGGCCAGCATCCACATATCTGTGTATTCATCCATGACCAGCATACCCTGCTCATCGCAGGCGTCCAACAGGGCGCGGCTGGTGGGATTGTGGGAAGAACGGATGCTGTTGAAGCCCGCCTCCTTCATGATGCGGACGCGGCGGCTCTCCGCCTCGGGGAAGGCACAGGCCCCCAGGATGCCGTTGTCATGGTGGATGCACGCCCCTCGCAGTTTGACGGGCTGCCCGTTGAGCAGCAGCCCTCGGCGGCTGTCCATGGCGACGGTGCGGATGCCGAAGCGGATCGTCTCCGTGTCCAGAACCCCGTCCTCGCGATTCAGGGATACCTCGCAGGTATACAGGTGGGGATGGTCGCAGTCCCACAGGAGAGGATCGTGCACCTGCAGGGTGCGGCAGAGTACCTCGTCGCTATTTCCCTTGAGGTACAGCAAGAGGCTGTCCTGGGTGACGATCTCACCTGCGGTATCCGCGATACGGATGGTCATCGTGCAGTGAGTGGAATGGATCAGCTGGTTGACAAGCGGGATGCGCAGGTTCAGCATGGCGACCTGATCGTCGGCATAGGCGGTCTTGATCCGCACGCCATCGGAACCAAGGTGGATGCGCCCCCCTCGCAGGAGATTGACGTTCCGGTACAGACCGCTACCGGAGTACCACCGGCTGGAGGGCTGACATTCGTTGTTGACCATCACCTGGATCACGTTCTCCTGACCATAGCGCAGCAGATCATCGGTATCTACCACAACTTCGGTGTAGCCGTTTTCCCAAGCAGCAGCCACTGTGCCGTTGATAGAAACGGCGGTGTTCTTATAGCAGCCCTCGAATTCCAGCAGGATGTGCTCCTCTCGCCAGGATTCCGGCACATGCAACACCTTTTTGTAGCAGTAACGTCCGCCGGGATAGAAGCCGGTTTGATTCTGGCTGGGAGCGGAAGCGCTACGGGCTTCGTGGATCATTGCGTCATGGGGCAGCGTCACCGGGACGCCCTCAGTGGCGTCCGCATGGGCATGGCTCTGCACAGAGATAACGGGGTTTCGGATAAAACGCCAGTCGGCATTGAAATTCTCGCGGATCAAGGTGCTTCTCTCTCTTTCTTCGTTTTTTTACCCACTTTGAAAAAAGCGACAGCCAGCTGGATCAAGGTCAGGATGAGCATCCCCTGAAAGGCTGCACAGGCGCTCTCCAGTCTGCTCGCAATAGTCCGCAGGGAGGAGAAGAAGGCCGTGAACGGTGTTCTGCGCCTCCAGGGATAACATACTCTATGTCACCAGAGGTATCAGCATGAAGCTGATGGAAGCCCTCTGCACGATTTGCAGCAAGGGGCAGATAAGATACGGAGGTCGCATAAGCCACCAAGCAGTATCCTGACTGGAAAATCGCCGATGATGGCGGAGCTCTCGGACTGTCTGTGATGCATAACGGCGACCTCCGGAATCATTTATTTGGCGCTTTCGGCTTCCAGCTTAAAGGCCTTGTCCGCTTTCATGCGGTCAAACAGCCCCGCGTTGGCGGACATGGCAAGAAGCACCAGCAGGAACACGCCATTGACCAGTTCGCGCACCGTGGCGTCCATGCCCATGGCGACCAGGCCGTTGGCGATCATTTTCATCGTGAAGGTACTGATTACGACGGCAATGGTCGTGTTGCAGTATTTGGTCAGGAACATGGCGAGGAACATGGCCATCAGGGAATCCATCATCGTCAGCATGGAACCCATGGCAGAAACATTGCGCACCTCGCCGTTGGCGGAGACATACACCGCCGCAGCAATGCCGAAATACAGCCCAGACACCACAAAGGCACCGAGCTTGAGCTTGTCCGCATCCAGACCGACATTGGCGGCGATGGCAGGGCTGGCGCCCACTGCGCGGACATTGTGGCCAAAGGATTGCCACTCATAGAGGATGTAGAAGATAACAAAGCCAACGATCGCGACCCAATAGCAATTGGGAGCCATGGACAGCTTGACCACATTGGTCATGCGTATGCCGCCGGAGAAGAACACCCGGGGCAGTGCCTCCAGGAAGAGCATCAGACCGATGGTCAGCACCATGCAGGGCACACGGAGCTTGTTGTAGAGCAAGCCAATGACCAGACCCAGGATCAGTCCCATCGCCACGCAGATGATGAGGAGGCCCGGAATGCCCCAGCCGGCCATCTTGGCCAGATTGCCGCCGATAATACCGATGCAGACCATTGATGCACCAGCAGTGAAATTCATCATGCCCATGGACATGGTGATCATCAAGCCCCAGCACAGCAGCATGGGTACGATGGACTGGCGGATGGTGTTGAGCAGCATACGTTGAGAGGCGGAACGTCCGTCGGTCAGGATGGCGAACACCACGATGACCAGCACGGGCAGGATGAGCGTTTTCATCGTGCGCAGGAGAAAGTCCAGGATCTTTTTGCCGTTCATGGTAGCACCTCTTCCATAGATCAAGAGTAAGGAAAAGGCGGCCAGCCTTGATAAGGCAGTGCCTCAAGGCTGGCCGCCGCTCATCAATTACTTGCTGTGACGGGTCATGACGTCTTCGATGCTGTATGCTTCGTTGACCTTGGTGATCGTCTCAAAGGAGGCTTCGGGGTTGTAGTAGTGGATCATGGCCTTGATTTCGTCCACATTGTAGACGGGTACTTCACCGTCAATGTGGGTCAGGTACTGGTCAAACTCTTCTAAGCTGGTGATGACGATGTAGTCGCGGGGCATGGGGACGGTCTTGTCCTCAATGATCACGGTGCCATCCAGCAGGTAGTTCAGCAGGATCGCCAGGCCGATCTGGGCGGAGCCGTACTGGCCGCCGGCGACATAAGCCATGGTACCATTCTCGAAGTAGTCACGGGTGCTCGCAGTGATATCCACAGAACCCAGCTTCACGAAGCCCATGAGGCCCTCGGACTGGATGGAGGTGAACACGGCGTCATTGCAGGAAGAGGTGAACAGGGAATCCATCTCCGGGAAGGCAGCGGCGAAGTTGGAAATGGCAGCTGCGTACTGAGCGCGGCTGTAATCCTCGGTGCAGAGCTTGTAGTCGGGATGCGCTGCGATGAAATCCTTCACGCCCTGTACACGACTGTCATGGGCGGAGGACAACCCCTGGGTCAGACCAGCGAGGCACAGGTTGCGGCAACCAGCGTTATACATGGCCTCGGCGGCGGCATAACCGGCGTTGTAGTCGCTGTCCACGATACATCCCAGGAAGTTCTCATAGGTGGCCAACTCCTGCACCTCGGCGGGGTCGGAAGGGAAGGAAGATCCGATACCCACAAAGGGAATGCCGTTCACAGCGCGCAGCATGGCAGGGGTTGCGCCGGCACCGGAAATGATGCCGTCTACGGACTTGGCGGTGGCGACACCTTCCAGGGTGGCGATGGCCTGTTCGCCGAAGCCGCCTTCGATGACGACCACTTCAAAATTCAGCGCTTCTCCCAGGAATTCCAGAGAGTGGATGAACTGTTCGCCCAACTTGGAGGTGGGCTCGCCGTAGAAGAAACCAATGCGCAGTTTGGCAGGCTCTTCGGCTACAGCAACGCAGCCGATGCTCATGCACAGAACGAGAACCAGGGCAAGAAACTTCTTCATAGGGATTCTCCTTTCTATTATCAAGGGCACTTCTTGTGTCCCTTGGTTACGGAAATCAGGCGACCAGCTTGCCCTGGCTTTTGTCATAGCTCAGTGCAACGATAGCCACAAACAGCAGGCCCTTCACGCCATTGACCAGGTTGGCATCCAGGCCCCAAAGAACCAAGCCGTTCTCCAGCACTGCCACGGTCAGCGCACCGATCACAGCAGCCAAGAACCGGCTCTTTTCGCCGCCGCGCATGGGCATACCGCCCAGGATTACCGCCAGCATCAGGTTGAACTCCAAGCCGGTACCGGACTGGCTCGTCACTTCGCCGTTGCGAAAGAGCTGGAATATGGCTGCCAGACCCACACATAAACCCAGGATGATGTAACTGATCAGCATGACCTTCTTAATGTTGATGCCGGCCTGCCTGGCGGTATTGGGATTGCCGCCAATAGCCTTGTTTTGCCGGCCAAAGGGGGTGCATTCAAACAGATAATAGCCCACGAGGATCATGATCACCAGCACGGCGAACTTGACGCCGGTGTTGCTCATGATGGGATAGAGGGTCTGGCCCACATAAATCTTGGAGCCACCAGTACCGCCGGACAGGATGCCGTTGAACACCGAGCGCACACACATGGAGCCGATGAATACCGGAACGCTGAAGATCAATCCGACACTGGCCGTCAGCATAGAACTCACTACGGTAATGAGGACGCACACCAGGATGCAGATGGGCAGCGGCACACCGAACTGGGTCATGAGGATCGCGGCAACCAGCTGCCCAACGCCGCAACTGGCCGCCACGGACATATCCGAACCGCCATGGGCGTACACAAAGGCACCGCCGATGGAAACCATCATCAAGGTAAAACACTGGTTAACCAGGTTTTCCAGGTTCTGGCCGCTGACCAGCTTGCCGCCGGTCACAATGAGAAAAAAGACAAACAGAACAGTCAGGCCCATGTAAGGAAGAATGCTCTCCAGCACCTCCTTGCGGCGGGCGGTTTTGTCCAGGCGGGCCTGGATGTCGTCCTGGGGGATGGTACGCTGCATGGTTCTCCCTCCTTAAATGATGTGCTCGATGACGTCCTTTTCACCGACGTCCGCATTGCGCATGATTTCCGCTGTCAGCTGACCGTCCTTGAACAGGAGCATCCTGTCGCTCATGCCAATCAGTTCGCTCATTTCCTCAGAGATCATGATGATGCCCTTACCCTGACGCTTCAGGTTCATGATCAAGCGGTACATGTCTGCCTTAACACCCACGTCGATGCCGCGAGTGGGACAGTCGAGAATGAAGATGTCGCTGTCTGTGGACAGCCACTTGGAGAATACCACTTTCTGCTTGTTGCCACCGGAGAGTTCCTTCATGTACTGGCGGTCGTTACGGCACTTGATGCGCATGGTCTTGATCTGTTCATCAGTAAGCTTGCGCAGCTTCTTGCGGGAGATGTAGCCCAGCTTGTTGGCCAGCCGCCCATAAGAGGGAAGCGCAATGTTGGTGCGGATCATGCCGTCGATAATGATGGATTCCTTGTCGCGGTCCTTGGAGATATAGGCGATGTTGTTCTTCACCGCCGTGACCGTATTGGTGATAACCGCGCAGGTATCAGGGCGGGTCACGGAGCCGGTCAGGGTTTTTTCGATGCCAAAGAGTACCCGGCCAATTTCGTGCATGCCGCAGTCGGACAGGCCGCCGAAGCCCAGAATTTCGCCCTTGTGTAGCTCAATGCTCAAATTCTTGAAGTAGGGACGCAGGGTGATGCGATCCGCTTTGAGCAGGACTTCCTCACTGCTGGTACCGTCGAAATCATCGCGGTAATAGCTGCCCAGCAGTTCGCGGCCTACCATCAGCTTGCGCATCAGCTCTATGCTCATCTGATCCTTGGTTAGGGTGTCGATGATATGGCCGTCGCGCAGCACGGTGATGGTGTTGCATACGCTCATCAATTCTTCCAGATCGTGACTGATGAAGAGGACGGCCTTGTTTTCCCGGTGCATCCGCTCAATGAGGCGATAGATGATGCCGCGTCCCTTGGTAGCCAAAGCAGTAGTGGTTTCGTCGATGATGAGCAGATTGGGATTGGTGGCCATGGCACGAGCAATCTCGACGATTTTGCGATCCTCAAAGTTCAGTGCATTGATGGGCATCTCCGCATGAATCTCTGGTGCGCCGATGTCTGCCAGAATGGCATTCGCTTCCCTCACCATCTTTCGCTGATCCAAGAAGCCTAATTTCGTGAACCGATCCAAGCGGCCGGCAAAGATATTCGCTGCCACGCTGATTTTCGGAATGGTGCCCATCTCCTGCAGAATCATGCTCACGCCATGTTTCTGGGCGTCCACCATATTCGCAGGCTTGTAGGGCTTGCCCTCCATCAGGAAAGTGCCGCTGTCGCATTTCTGCGCACCCGCAACGATAGACGAAAACGTCGATTTACCAGAACCGTTCTCGCCGATCAAACCGCGGATTTCACCCCGGCGAACCTCAATGTCCACGTCCACCAGGGCTCGCGTTGGTCCAAAGGCTTTGCAGATTCCCTTGGCTTGCAGAAAGACTGCTTCGCTCATGTAATCACCCTCCGTGATGCAATTCCGGGTCAAATAACAACCGCTGTGTACATAGATTAGCACACAGCGGTTGATGGGTATATCATATTTCAACAGATTATATCAAATTTTTTGAAAGTTTGCAGGGTGTAGTCCATACCTGTTTCTGTATCGTTGAGGTGTGATCCCGAAATGTTCTTTGAACAGTTTTCCGAAGTGACTTTGGGAACTGAACATTAGCTGTTGTGCGATGAGGCTGATGGACATATTGGTATATCGTAGCAACTCGCTGGCGTGATCCAAACGCTTTTCATGGATGTACTGCGACAACGTTTGACCACTTTCTCTACTAAACAGGGTAGAGAGATAATTCGTGCTCACAGCTAAATACTCTGCAATCGTCTTAAGTGTCAGCGGCTCATATAGATGGGTATCTACATATTGTCTGCATTGCTCCGCAATGCTTCCTGGCGTTCGATTTTCTCTCCAATAGCGTGCCATGCTTGAAAATGCACGAATTGCCTGATGGTATACTTCTTTCAGTTCTTCCACAGTGGTGCATTTTTCCAGCTTTTGAAAGTAACTTTCACTTAGAATATAGCTTTCCTGAGTGCTCAAGCCATAACGAATCGCCGCACGGGAAAGCAGCGTAAACGCCGCAATAATTTGGTATTCCATTTGCTTGAACTGAGACTCTGCCAGTTTGCCTACTTGTTTCTTCATGCTTTGAGCATCAACGAATTGCTCATCAGCGTAATATTCAGTATCTGAAAACACACGGTTTATCCATACCTGCTCATATTCGTAGGGCATACGCTTCGCATCCAACGCCCTCATGCGATACTCAATCCACTGCTTGGTATACAGATCGCTGATGATCTTGTTCACATGCATGACTGTCTGGCTGGCGTGAGCTATGCCTGTGAGCAAATAGCATAACGTCACGGTACAATTTACCGCTTGAGTTGCAGTAACCGCCGGAATCCTCAGCGTCTCTGGATCGAGACCGTGCTCGTTGGCGTAAGTCAGCTCGTCTGCCTGATGAAGCATCTCCGTCGCCATAGGGCCGACCAGGTACATGTTATGCAACTGATCCACCATAGCCGCATAATATACCGGCCCGTTTTCATGCCAAAAGAAAGGGAAACCCAGCGAAAGGCAACCAGCGCGTGCTTCCTGAAAGATGTCTGTCATTTTCTGAATGTCAGTCACGGGCGCTTTGGTCATCATTAAATCATCTGCGTCATCCAACACCCACAGAAAGGTTCCACACGTTTCCTGCGCGTATTGCATTGCAAAGGGCAGATGGCGATTTTCCTGATATGATGACATAGGTGATACCTCCCGGCTGTATTATATCCAAGATAATCAGGTTAAGCAAGCCGAAATTCTTTCATGTTGACCAGTTAGCACGTTCAGGCAAATAGAAATAGCGTGCCGGATCAATAGAAGCCTCAAGCGTTAACTGATTTGCGGCACATATTGTGGCAAGCAGGGCTTGCGGCTATCCATCATGGATGCCGCAGGCTTTTGCTTGTTGGTGGCAGCGCCCCCCAACCCCCTTTGAACGCATGGTGAACCATGCGGCTGTCCTGTGTATTCGTTAGAAATGCAAAGAAAAATAGCACCCTGTCCAGCATGACTCCACAGAACAGGATGTTTTGTTACCGGGAATGATTTGGTTGCTCGTGATTGCGCTTGTGCACACGATCCATTTCCAAAATCATTTTCACATTTGCTTTGGTGCGTACAAGATCACGCATATCATCACGGGCCTGCCGATATTGCCGGTAGGCTTGTTTCTTTTGCTCCAACAATTCCGTATACTCGCTGCGTAACATTTTTATGGTCGGCAGCTTTTGAACGCCCAATTCATCAAACGCAGTCTTGGCTGCTTTTCGCATAGAAAGCTCCTGTTCATGGGCGATGGCAAAAGCACGGGAGTATCCTGAAGCCCGATATGCTGCAAATACCTCCTTCGTTTTTAGGTAGTCGATGATGTGCGTTTCCAGCACCTTGATTTCCGTCATGCGTTTTTCTGCCTGACGGATTGCTTTCAATGGCCGTTCTCCATTTTAGAGCCTTTGAGAATCCGGCTACCTGCTCGGTTGTATAAGTACGCTGGACGCCATCGTTGTTCAAATTGATTGCACTCATTGAATGATGGAATGAATTCAGGGATTGTTACCGGAAAATTTATGAAATTGCACACTGCTTGATTTGTAAGAATTCCTTTGATTCTTCGATATTTTCTATTTTCAAACATATCGCGTTCAGCGCTCAAAGCATTTCCTGTATTCGCTGGGCGTCATTCCAAAGATATTTCGAAACACGCGCAGAAAATGCTGGCGGCTGTTGAAGCCGGAATCGACGGCAATGTCAATCACGGAAAACGAGGTGGTCGCCAGCATATACGCTGCGTTCTGACATCGCATTTTCTGGATATATGCCACCACGCTACTTTTCAAGTATTTCCGGAACAGATATTCAAGGTACGATTTGCTGATTCCCACATAATCCGCGATGGCCGCATTTGATAGTTCGCTGCGGAAATGATCTGAAATAAATGCCCGTGCACGGATTAAATAATGTACGCCTGATGCGCGCTTGGGCTGGATATAGCAGCGCGCCAGCCGCAGAAACAGAATCTCCACCATAGGTGGCAGCATCAGATTGCTTAGCCTTGAGGCTCTTAAGAACTCATTCTGAATATCGCCGACGGATAGATAGACCTGTGCATCATCCGGTATCATCAGCGGACTTTCGGTGCTTTGGAAAAGCGGAGCAACCGCCTGATAGATTCTTCCCAGCACATGATCCGTCTCCAGGCAAGCGTTTTCCGCAAGGGAAAAAACGATATAGATAAACTTGCAGGGAAGTCCGTCATGGTTTTTTATATGAATGGCTTCGCCATGCCGCAGCAACAGCACCTGTCGCGCATTCATGTGTATACAAACATCATTCATCCGCAACTCACAGGTTCCGAAAAACATCTCCACCACGCACAGCCCATCGTTCGGGCAGGATAATGTGTGTTCATTTTCCACAATCAGCTGATAGCTGCCAATGGGCCTGATGAGATCAAACCCATCCGGTCGTTTATCCGGAACTGTCACTTGCGCTGCACCTCCATTATTATGGGTAACAACCAACTTCTTCCTTTTCTCGGCTAACCCTTCTCGAAACCGCCTTCACACTTAAAGTATTGTTATTCGATAAATTCAATTCTTTTCCCTCCTTATTTGATTTGTTTCTTCCTTCGCTGAAAAAGACCCTATAATAATTTTGTGTTCAAGAGAAAATGTATGGGTGGAGGTATTTATGACAAAGCTGTCGCGTCAGTGTCAGAAAGTATTTCGTATCCTGGCGAAAAACAAAACCTATCTGATGCTGCTTATGCCTGCTTTCCTGTATGTGCTCATTTTCTGTTATGTCCCCATGGGTGGGCTGGTGATCGCATTCAAGCAATACAACTATCATAAAGGAATTTTGGGCAGTCCGTGGGTTGGTCTGGCAAACTTCCGGTTCCTGTTCATTTCAGGCAAGCTTTGGACGCTTACGCGCAACACACTCCTGTACAACTTCGCGTTTATCGTATTTGGCATTGCGATGCAGGTGTTTGTTGCTATCACCGTGAACGAAACCCGCTGCGTTTGGTTCAAAAAGGCTTTCCAGACTTTTTCATTCCTGCCCTTTTTCGTTTCATGGATTGTAGTCAACGCCATTTTTCAGAATCTTCTGGATTATGATAACGGTATGCTTATCCATGCGTTACGCAGCATTGGCATTACCCCACCTAATATCTACACCACATCGAATCCCTGGCCGTTTCTGCTGGTGTTGATCAACCTATGGAAAAGCACAGGATATGGCAGCATTGTCTATCTCAGTGCAATCACCAGCATTCCTCAGGAAACCTATGAGGCTGCTGAGATAGATGGCGCCAACAGCTTTGCGAAGATACGCTCCATTACCCTTCCTTGCCTTATACCTACCATTGTGATTATGTTCTTGATGAGCTGCGGGGGCATTTTCAGAGGGGATTTCGGCATGTTTTACCAACTCGTCGGCAACAATGGGGTGTTGCTGGAAAAGTGCGATATCATTGACCTGTATATCTATCGCACCATGACCTCCAGCGCCAGCCAGGGCATGAGCACAGCTGCGGGGTTGTATCAATCTGTACTGTGCTTTGCAACCATCTTGCTTGCCAATGGTATTGTCAAACGGATTCAGCCGGACTATACGCTGTTCTGAGGAGATGAGCATTATGCGCCGCAGGCAAAGGCTTGCCGCCGACGAGGTACTGTTCCGTGTCATTGGCTACACTTTTCTGACGTTTTTTGGTTTGATTTGTATGCTGCCCTTCTATATGATCATTGTTTCCTCCTTTACCAGCGAGGATTCCATCATTCGCCATGGCTTTCGCCTGATTCCCGAGTCTCTCTCTCTGGAGGCATACTGGATCATTTTCCAGAATCCGCAGCGGGTTGCCCAGGCCTACGGCAATACCATTTTTGTCACCATCACGGGTACCCTTCTGTCGCTTCTGCTGAGCACGCTGACCGGCTATGTCCTCTCCCGCAAGGATTTCGATCTGCGCAACGGCTTTTCCTTTTACTTTTTCTTCACCACCCTGTTCAGCGGCGGGTTGACGCCCTGGTACATTCTCTGTACCCGCTACCTGCACTTCAAAAACAGCTATTGGGGGCTGATTGTCCCTATGATGTTTTCGGTGTGGAACATGATGATTGCCAAGAACTATATGAAGGGTATTCCCTATGAGATGACCGAATCCGCCAAGCTGGACGGCGCAAGCGAGCTGACCATTTACCTGCGTCTCTATCTGCCCGTATCGCTGCCGTTGCTCGCAACGCTGGGACTGTTTTCTGCGCTGGGCTACTGGAACGATTGGTACTATTCCATGCTGTTTAACATTGATCCCCGCTACCAGTCCTTACAGTATTTCTTGCATGAAACGCTGAACTCGGCCCAGGCCATGAAGCAACTGGTTTCCACAGGCAATTCCGGCCTGGCCGCCAACATCGTGCTGCCATCCAACAGCATGAAAATGGCCATGACCTGCATCGTAACCGGCCCGATCATCCTGCTCTATCCCCTGCTTCAGCGCTATTTTGTCAAGGGGATGACAGTGGGCGCAGTCAAGGGCTGATGAGAAGGATCTGAGAGGGATGTGTCCCTCTGGAACAAAGAAAGGAGTATCACCATGAAAACCACCCGAATCGTTTCCCTTCTCCTTGCGGCACTGCTCACACTTGGTTGCCTGGGCACGGCCGTCGCTGACGAAGCGTCTCCATGGGCGCACCTGGATTTGTCTACCTATGAGGAAATCAACTTCTATGTCATCGGTACCCTTGGACAAGATTGGCAGGAAGTGGTAGACAAGGCGAATGAAATGATGATTGAAAAAATCAACACCAAAGTTAATTTCGTGCCCATCCCGTGGAGCGATTTCATCAGTATGTACTCGCTCTATCTTTCCGGGGATGACAGCGTGGATTTGATTTATGGCGCTTCCTGGTGCAATTTCATGGACTTTGTCAAATCTGGAGCTTTCCGCGGTTTTGACGAGGACTTCATACGCACCTATATGCCGTTGACCGCCAAGCAGCAGGCGCCTTCCTCCTGGAAGGAGGTCAGCTATGACGGGTTGTGCTATGCCGTGCCCAACAACAAAGCCGACATCAGCATTCCGGCACTTGCCATCCCCGTTTCCGTGCTGGAGCGATATGGTCGCAGCGAAGAAAACGTTCAAACCATCGAGGATGTGAAGCAGCTGTACCTGGAGATTGCCGAGAAAGAAGGCGATTCAGGCCTTTACGCCTTCAAGACCAATGGGAATGAGCCCATGGAACAGTTTTGGTTCTCTCCTGTTAATCACTATGTGGATGCCAATGCCGGCTCCGCCACCTGGATGGTATGGGATTACAGCACTGGCAAGCCCTTTGACGTGAACGACCTGGTATGGTTCGCCAAGGCAGACGGATACCTGGATTACTGCCTGCAGATGGCGGAATTCTATCAGAAAGGTGTGTTTCCCTCCAACATCATCAACAACATGGAGTCCAGTCCGGACTGCCTGCGCGCTGGAACTTCCGCCTCCGCATTTACCAGCGCAGGTGCCTTTGACGCGCTTCAAGCCAGCACGGAGGAAGATTTGGCTTTTATTGATTGCTTCTTTGACGAGCAGACGATTCTGCTGCGAGGAGCCTATTTCGGGTATGGCGCCTGTTTCCCTGCCGCCTCGAAAAAGACCGAGCGTGCCGCTGTGGCTCTTGACTGCATGAAAAACGATCCCGAGGTTAACCGGCTTTTAAATATGGGGATAGAAGGTCGACACTACATCCTCAATGAGGACGGCCTGACCTACGTTGACGGCCCTGACGCTGACAAGTGGAGCTACTGGTGCTTCCTGCTTGACCACGACGGTCAGCCCAGCCGCGCCATGTCGCCAGAGATGGAGCTTCAGCAGCGGAAGTATGAAAGCGCCGTCGTTCCCTCCGACACCTTCCCGCTGAGCGGCTTTGTCTATGATTCCAGCAAGTATGAGGCGGAGCTCGCCGTCTTGTCCGCGTTGGTGAATGAGTACCGCTATTCCTTCAACTTCGGCATCTTCGGGGACAAGACGGAGGAAAAGTATCGTTCGTTCATCCAACAGTGCGAGGCGGCAGGGCTTGATGCCATTGTCGAGGATTTTCGTTCTCAGCTGTCTGCCTATCTGGCAAAGTAAGTTTGCCCAGGCCCCGGCGTGACAGACTTTGCTTCTGCCACGCCGGCGCCCCTTTTCCCGCGGCGCGGCATATCTTGTGAGAGGAAGATTGGATGGCGCAGCTGAATGAGCCCTTTGGTGTGGCGGACATGGGTCTCCGCCTCCATAACGATACCCTTCCCCGACCGGAAGAGCTGACACCCTTTCAGGAAGCCTGCTGCTTGGAGTTGGAAAACCGTTGTCTGCACCTCAAAGGCTGTGAGGAGCAGGAGGAAACGCTCGTGTTTTCACATCGCGTCTGCCAGGCGGAAGCCGGCTGGGAGCGCTACCGGTGCTACAAAATCGAAGAAGATGTATACAGTATTATTCGATGGACGCTTTCCGGAGGCTTCTACGCCATGGCTGTCAATCTGCGGTATTGCACCGCCAGTGAGGTTCGGTGGAGACGCGGCTCCGAAGGCTTCGGATACAGGCATCGCCTGTATGCACTGGAAGGAGGAGCGCTGCCTGAGGCGGAAGCGCTGAATGAGACGGGCTTTTTCCTTCGACTTGGCCCGGTGGATCAGTATGTGCATCCATCGGCTGGATCAAAAGCGACGATTACCGCATATCAGCTTGGTGGCGGATTCTCCTCACTCTGCCTGTCGTATGGAAAGGATGAGCCTGTACTGTTCGTGACGCTGGATATGCTCAATATGCGTGGCGCTGGGATACTGTTTACTGCGGAAGCGGAGAAACCTGTGTCCGTCTACGGCGGAATTGTCGACCTAATTAGGCCAAATCCCGTGCAGTATACAGGAGGGTGAACGTCATGGAAAAAAGTGCCCATTTCCCATTCGCGCGGTGGCGCAGAACGGGAATGCAGCAATACCTGCTGCCCTGCTGCCACGAGCTCGCGGGAAGCTTGCTTCAGCTGGTTTTCGACGGCTTCAGCCCACTGGAAATCCGCTTTGAGGACAAGTGCCGCCTGCTATGGAGGCGGCGTGAGCAGCATACCTTCAGGCTGGAAACATATGAATGTCGGAAACTGACAGACAGTGTCTATTTCATTACCGCTATGCTACAGGGGACGCTGACGCCCGCCTGCGCCACGCTTGTCTGGGACGCTGGCGAAGGGTTGGCCACGCTCATCACTGCGCGGGTTGGCAAGTGCGCGTACAGACCACGGCGGGTGGAATCACAGGTGTTTTTTGGCGCATCCCTTGAGGTCGGTCAGCCTCTTTCACCCCGCACTCAAGTCATATCTCCTTCAGAGCTTGTCGGCAAGCGTGTACTATGGACTTATAATCAGCGCGATACCGTGCTGCACATTTTCCACTCAACTAAGTATTTTCGGCTTGGTAACCTCAGACACGGCCCGGAGGATTCATGCGGTACAACGCATATGCCGTATGAGGAGCCTGCTTTCTATATCAGGCTGAAGCCTCATCTGTATCTCTACGGCGTTACAGAGGATTTGTGCAACCGCCGCAACCCGTCTGTGGGCGGCAATCAGCTAATTTATTTGATGGACAGCCTTCAATGTCGCTGTGTGGGGAGCATTTTCGGCCTGGATGCCGCCGGTATACCCGAGCTGCTCCCCATCTCCGCCATTGGCCGCGCAACCAGCCAGTCCGACCCGATAGATACGCTTCCTTTTCCGCTGTTTCCGGAAGTGATGGCGGCGGAGGAAATTGCTCAAACACGACAGGAGGATTCCAATGATACGATCCGGGGATGATCCTTATCAGGCCTGCCACGCCCATGCACTTTATACAAATCCTGTGTTTCTCCGCCCCGATCCACAGGCTGCCAGCATCCGTTATATCCCAGAAAGCAAGGGATTTGAATGGTCTGAGGACGGCAGCGTGTCCATTACGGTATTCTGCCCGCAGGCGACGCAGGTTGTCATGCGCTTCGGAAACACCGAGACTGTAATGCAACGGCAAGCAGATGGGCAGTGGCACACCTCGCTATCCGCCGTTCTTCCTGGGATTCACGCTTGCTCCTTTCTTGCGGACGGCATCCCGTATATCAATCCTTTGATGCCCGTTGGCTATATGAACTTTGGTGTCAGCAATTATTTTGATCTTCCGGAGTCGTGTTCAGATAACTGCCTGAAGCATAACATTTCCCATGGAAGCGTCCGTTTGGAGCACTATGCCTCCGCCGTTGCCGCGCGGACGCAGACCTGCCTTGTCTATACGCCTCCGTCTTACGAGCATGAGCAGGCGCGCTATCCTGTTCTCTATCTTCAACATGGTGGCGGGGAAAACGAACTGGCATGGCTTTGGTACGGGAAAATTAATTACATTTGTGATAGCCTGATTGCCCGTGGTGAAATCCCTCCGTTGCTTGTAGTGATGAACTGCGGCTATGCCTTTACGGGTGCGGAGGATGAAGCGCCCTCCTACGGCAGCATCGATGACGTGCTTGCGCTGGACTGCATCCCCTTCATTGATGCGCATTTTCGCACTGTGAGTAGTCGCCACTCGCGTGCCGTGGCAGGATCCTCTATGGGCGCATTTCAGGCCAATGCATTCGGCATGAAGCATTACGCACTGGCCGCTCATATCGGGTTATTCAGTGGGGAACTGTCCGAGTGCGGTTACGGATATCAGATGTCGTATGCCTTTACTGATCCACAAAAATTCAGGGAATGCTTTGACACGCTGTTGATTGCCTATGGTCGGGACGAACAGCCTGCCTGCGACCGCTGGAAGCAAATGTGTGCGCAATACAAGCAATCAGGAATTGACGTGCTGTTTCAGGAATACCCCGGCGGACACGAATGGCGCGTTTGGCGCAGGGCTGTGGCGGACTTTCTTGTGACCTGCTTCAGTTCATGCGCCCACCGGAGGAATAGTGATCCATGCTGACATATTATCGAGAACCTTACTGCTATGAGTTGGACGGCCTGAGCTTCCGCTGCCACAATACTGCCGGAGACAAAATGACGTTTTCATTCAGCCGAAGCTCGGTGACAATCCTGGAAGAAAAAAGGCTGATCGAAAAACCCTATACCTGTCAAAAGGCGGATGACGAACTGTATTTCGTGCATTCTGAGGCATTATACCTTGCATTGGATATTTTGAATGGTCAGGGCTGTCTGTTTCTCCAGTCCCAGCCCTGCCGACTTTTCTCTCTCTGCTTGGAAGGAGGTACAGATTTTCCTGCATCTACTTGGTTGCTGAAGCATCGGACGCTCTCGTTACTGGTCGGGCCGACCCTTCGTATGCGGCACACTTTCCAAGCTGACGACGAGGTGCTCTTCCGTGATGGATGGGTTTTTTCCTTTTTCAATACGCCGACCCTGAGCAGCGTATTTTTGCTGGACATATGCCAACTGCGCGCAGTAGCTGCAATTTGGGAGAGTGGATTGCAGGCGGTGGATGCGGCATTCTATGCCACCTGCATTTCAGAGGAGGAGGACGATCATCTGGATTATCAGCGGCATCTGCTATACCGGAAGCCCTTCAATCCGTTTTGTGAGAAAGCCATGCGCGGCGGGCTGCGGCAGTTTATCGCTCCCGCAAGCCGGGAACTCGATGGGCATACTTTTACCATCCACTGGAAAGATGGAAAGCAGGCTGTGCTGTATATTCAGCGGGAGGTCGTTTCCCTTGACTCAAGCGAGGATATCCGCCGCTATCCTGTACAATCCATCGTAAAGGCTTCTGACGATGCCTATCTGCTACTGCTATCCTCCTCCGCAGACGACCGCCACTATCCCACCATCGTTCTTGACATGAACACAGGTTCCGTTGCCATGATCACCGCATTCATTGCTTCCGGCGATCGTTTGGTGCGGTTTGAGACGAGACTGGGCTGCATCCGCACGCAAGCGGCGCTGCCCCGTTTTACCACACAGCTTGTTGGAAAACGGATCATCTGGACCTACAACCCTTATGACGAAATCATGCATATTTTTATCAGCGGCAGCCGTTTCCGTCTGGGACATTGGGATGGCATTGCCTCCCCATGTCCCGACGAGGACGAGCGTCGCGCCCTTGACTGGATTACCTGCCGCTCCCGTCAATATCCCTGTTACGAGGAACCCGCTTTTTATCTGCGGCTTGACGAAGAACTTTATCTCTATGGTGTGGTGGAACGCAACATCAACCGACTTTTTCCTGAGCAGGGCGGCAATCTGCTGATTGTCTGCTTTCAAAAAGGACTGATGCGGTATGCGGGGCGGTGCATTGGCCGCAACGCTGCGCAAGACATCGAAGATATGCGCATCGGCGCTATAGGACGCTTTAGCGACACCCCTGATCAGGCAGAACGCGGAGAAGAGGCATTGTACTTGGACTGTTTCCCAAGTAGAAGATAATAGGGAAAAAGAGGCCTCCTGTTGTAGAATAGGAAATACGACAGGAGGTTTTTGTATGCAATATTCAATGCATTTGATACAAATGCGCCAAACATGTTCATTGAAAAGTCAACATAAAAAAGCCCAAGCGATCCTCATGTGGAAACCTCGGACACATATGCTGGCACCATTTGGCGAGAAACGCCACACTTTTTCATTGCATAGACGAATGCACAAAATATGCTTTGGATTTTTGTTTATTCCTTCTTTGGTAAGGATAAGGTTTCCGGTTCGAATCCGGGTATCAGCTCCATAACTGCACACCCGT
>CAZRLM010000015.1:0-30586 GCA_964600835.1 uncultured Oscillospiraceae bacterium | reverse complement strand
TTCTTCTCGATTTCCGGTTCGGAGTTTGCAGAGATGTTTGTGGGTGTGGGGGCGGCCAAAAAATCGCTTGAAAAGGCGGGCGTGCCCGAGCCGGAGGGCGGGAGCGAGCTGTACGACCTGGCCGCGCTCATGCTGGCCATGCACTGGTACGACCACCGCGGCGTGGTCGCCATTGGCACGGTGCAGGGCGAGATCAAGCAGGGGCTTGACGCTATCATCCATCAGATCAAGCAGTATCCGCACGCGGGGTGACGACAATGCGGGACATTGGGAGCCTGAAGGAGCGCGTGCTGATCCTCAGGCGCAGGGCGGACACCAGCGGCGGCCGGGGCGTGACCGCCTGGGAAACGGTACGCCACTGCGCCGCCGAGGTGATGCACGCCTCCGCCAAAACGTTTTTCCAGGCGGACGCGGACTGGGCGACCACCAGCGTATTGATCCACCTCCGCACGCCGGGAGACCTGCGCCTTACGGCCGGCTGCCGGGTCGTGTTCCGGGGCGAAACCTACGAGGTGGTCGAGGTGGCGCCAAACAAGCCCCTCCCCGGCTTTCTGGAGCTGCGCGGGCGGCAGATTGAAATGGAGGGGGACGGATGCGAGACACGAACCAGTGGATGAGCGAGCTGCTCTCTCCCCTCGGCGTTCCCATGTGCGAGGCCCCCATGCCGCAGGACTGCGCGGGCGCGTACTGCGTGTGGCAGCGGCAGCGGGAGCGCATCCTGTACGCCTCCGGCAAGCCATATCTGCGCCATGTTGCGCTGCGGGTAACGCTGGTTTTGCCGCCCTCTGAGGACGCGGAGGCGGCGCTTGATCGGCTGCTTCGGCTGCTGAATGCGCCGCCCGGGAGCCGCGCCGCCTTTGAAAAGACGCAATACCTGCCGGAGGCCTCCCGGCGGGCGGTATCGGCGCTGTGCACGCTGACGGAGGAAACCCCGTGAAGGCGCGGCTGTCGATGGTGGGCGACATGAAGGACATTGTGCTGAGCCTGGACGACGCCGCGAAGGCGGCGGACGAGAAAATGCTCTACAAGGCACTGGAAGCAGGCGGCGAGATCGTGCAAAAGAGCGTACAGGCGCAGGTGAATCAAAAGGCCCGATCCCACCCGCGCGGACAGCTGGCGGAGAATATCAGCCTCCGACGGTCGCGCGGGGCGGCGGCGGTCACGGTGGGCTGGGAGCAGACGCCCATGAAGGGCCTGCGCGGCGGCCCCGCCAGGCCCAGCGGCTATACGGACGTGAACGGCAGGCATCGCCGGGTCACAACGGTCGCGGACTACGGCCGCATCCTGGAGTTCAGCCAAAGCCGCCAGCTGCGCCACATGGAGGCGGGCGAGGAAGCGGTGCACGAGGAGGCCGAAAGGACGATTGTCCGGGAAATCGAGCGGGCAATCGGGAAAGCACTCAAATAACGGTCAGGGCAGAAAGGAGCATTTCCCCATGAGCGAAGCAACGATCAAAACGGTGGCGAAGCGCTACAAGCTGACGGTGAACGACGGCTATCTGCGCTTCATTACGTCGATGACGAACGACGCGGCGACGTTTGATTCGGAGATCCATCGTCTGGACACGCTGAAAACGGTCGACTTGACCGTGGACAAGAGCGAAAAGAAAATCTATGCCTCCGGCAAGGTCTACGACGTGACGACGAACGTCCGGGGCGGCGAGCTGAAGGTGGATACGGTCGCCATTCCCGGTGAACTGGCGGACTAAGCCCGAGGCGCAACGAAGGTAGGCGGCGGCGCGTATGACGTGAACCTGCCGCAGGCGAAGGAGTTCGCTTTCGCTTTCTCGGCAGCAATGTCCGACGGTAGCGAGGTCTATGTGCTGTACCCCCGCTGCAAGCTGTCCTATGACAGCGAGAACGACAAGACCAGCGACGACAACGACGTCGATCCGAGCGAGCAATACACGATCGTCGCCATGCCGACGGCGGAAGGCGTCTGGCGCGTGAAGTACTACACGGCGGGCGTGGCGGAGGGAAAGACGCCGCACACGATGGAGGCGTTCGTGCGCGCCGGGCTTTACACCAAGGCGAGCATCACCACGTTCTTTGGCTCGGAAACGGCGAGCCAGTCTTAAGCAAGGCGGCGCGTCCTCCCATGGCGACGGAGGGCGCGCCGTTTCGGAAAGGAGACCTGTATGGACATTCCTTTTTTGAGGCAGGTGGAGCCGACGCGGGTCAAGCTGGCGGGCGGCGAGGCCGCGCTGCGCTTTACGGTGCGCGCCGCGGCGGAAATCGAGGCGGAGTTCGGGGAGCCTTATTTACAAGTGGTTTATGAAACGCTGGGGATGAACCTGGACGGCTCGACGCGGGCGGAGCCAATGCGAATCGAGCGGCAGGCGCGGCTGATCGCGATTCTTTTGCGGGCGGCAGGGCAGCAGGCGACGGCGGAGCAGCTGTTAGACGGCGACATGGATGATTTTTCCCGCCTGTCCACCGGCGCGATTCAGGAAATCTTCTACAAGTCGCCGCGGGGAAAGGGGAAAAAAAAAGCGCTAACGGAGCTGTAACGCCGACGAGCTGGGGCAGCTGGCTGTACCTGGCCGTTCGGGTTTTCGGGATGACGGTGGACGCGTTCTTTGATCTGACGCCCGCCATGTGGCACGAGCTGCTGCGGGGCGAAGCGCGCAGGATGAAGGGCCGCAAGGGCGCGCCAAAGGTCGAGCGGGTAGCGACCTTTGACCAGCTGCCGGAAGCCATCCGGTAGAGAAGGAGGAGGAAACCATGCAGGTAGCGGGCGTGCGGCTGACGTGCGAAGGCGAGAAGGAGTTTTCCGCCGCGCTGCGCAGCGCCGCGCAAAATGCCCGGCGGGTGGACGGCGAGCTGAAGAAGCTCACCGCCGCCTACGGCGCGGGAGACAAGAGCGCGGAGCACCTGATGGAGCGGCAGCGGCTGCTGAACCAGCGGCTGGAGGAGCAGCGGAAGCGGACGGAGCTTTTGCGGCGGACACGGGAGAGCTATCTGTCCGGCGGCGGGGCCGATCCGGCCAAGCTGGCCCGGCTGGACGAGGCGATCCAGAAAAGCGAGGTCGCGGAGGCGCAGCTAACAAGGCAGATTGCGGACTGCACGGCGGAGCTGGACAGGCAGGCAGCCGCCTTGGCCAAGGCGGCCAGCGCCCACGAGAAGCTGACGCAGGCGGGCAAGCGCCTCGAAAGCACAGGCAAGTCGCTCTCCAAAACCGGAAAAACACTGACGAAAACGGTCACCGTGCCGCTGGTGGCGGGGCTGACCGCCTCGGCCAAGGCCGCGCTGGACTTTGAGGACGCGTTTGTCGGCGTGCAGAAAACGGTGGACGCTTCCGACGCCGAATACGCGCAGCTGAAGGAGGGGCTGCGCCAGCTCTCCGGCGTGGTGCCGCAGACAGCGGTGGAGCTGGCGAACCTGATGCAGATTGCCGGGCAGCTCGGCGTGCCGACGGAGAACCTGCTCGCCTTTACCAAGGCGACGGCATACCTGGAAAAGTCGACCAACCTGACCGGCGAGAGCGCAGCGACGCTTTTGGCGCAGTTTGCCAACATCACGAAAATGCCGCTTGATCAGATCGAGCGGCTGGGCAGCGTGGTGGTGGCGCTGGGCAACACGACGGCGACCACGGAGGCGGACATTGTGGCCCTGGCGCAGCGCCTGGCGGGCACGGGCGAGCTGGTCAAGCTGCCGGAATCGGCCATTGTGGCGCTGGCGGCGAGCATGAGCTCCCTGGGTATTGAGGCCGCCGCAGGCGGCACGGCGATGAGCAAGACGCTCCAGGCGATGCAGACGGCGGTGCTCTCCGGCGGGGCGAGCCTGCGCGGGTTTGCGCGGGTGGCCGGGGTGAGCGCGAAGGAGTTTGCCGCCCAGTGGTCGGACAGCCCGTTGACCGCCCTGGAGAGCTTCCTGGCGGGGGTCAAGGCCATCAGCGACGAGGGCGGAGACGCGACCGCCGCCCTGAAAAAGGCCGGTCTGGGCGACGTGCGGATGCTGGACACGCTGCTGAGAATGTCGGCGGCCTCCGGCACGCTGTCCGCCAACCTGCAAACAGCCGCCGACGCCTGGGAGGCGGGCACGGCGCTGGAGGAAGAGGGCAGCAAGGCAGCAAATTCCACGCAGGCGCAATGGGCGCGGGCGAGAAACGCCATCGTGAACGCCGGGGCGGCGCTGGGCGAAACCATGCTGCCCTACATCTCCGCCGCGACGCAAAAGGCGCAGGAGCTGGCGGAGGGCTTCCGCGGGCTGGACACGGGCACGCAGAGCATGATTGTCAAGGGCGCGGCGGTCACGGCCATGGTCGGCCCGATCGTCAAGGGGCTGGGCGGGGTGCTGACGGTGGTCGGAAAGCTGCTGCCGCTGCTTTCCAGCCCAACAGGGCTGGCGGTGGCGGGGGTTGCGGGCATGACGGCGCTGGGGCTGGCAGTGATCAACGCCAACGATCCGCTGAAAAAGCTGGATCAGTCCCTGCGCGACCTGAACGTCACCGCGGACGCGGTCGAGGCCGGAAAGATTACCCAGGCCATTCAGGCCGCGGCTTCCGCCGCCGACAGGCAGGTCGAGGTGGAGATTGAAATTCAGGCCTCGACAAGCAAACTTCGGCAGCAGGTGGCGGACGTTTTTTCCGACGGAAAGATCACCTGGAAGGAGCGGAAAACCCTCGCGGCGACGCTCCGAGAGGAGATCGACGCGGAGTTGGAAGAAGCGCGGGCGGTGCTCGCCGAGCGGGAAAAGAGCGTCCGGGAGCTGCTGGACAGCCTGACAGCGACAGACGGCACGCCGCTGTACACCCAGGAGGAAAAGGACGCGCTGGCCGCTGCGGCGGTGAGCGAGGTCTCCGGCGCAATCGCCGAGCTGGAGGGGCTGCAAGCGAGCCTGAACCAGCTGATGAACGACATCGCCAGAGGCGGCGGGCAGGCCACCGAGGAGCAGCTTCAGCAGCTCAACAGCCTGCTTGACCAGATCGAGGCGGTGAAGCTGCGGGTCAGCGAGCTGAGCAACGACACGGCGGCCGAGGGACGGCAGGCCTACGAGGCGCAGCGGACGGGGCACGGCACCGAAGCGACCTATGCCGCCGCGCTGGGCTATGGCGCTTATCAGGCGGAGCTGGCGCAAAAGCGCGGCAAGGAACTGCTTGACCAGGCGGAAGCCGCGCACACCGCCGCCGTGATCGCCGCTAAGAGCGAGGAGGAGCTGGCCAAGGCCGACGCGGACTATCAGGCAGCCATTGATCAGGCGGACGCAACCGTCGAGGCGGGGCAAAAGAGCCGGGATGAGATCTTCTCGGAAAGCTGGAAGGGGCTTGAAAAGAGCAATGAAGCGGGCGCGCAGGCGCTGGAGGAGGCGCAGCGGCTGCTCTCCCTGGCGACGCTGATCATGGTCTGGGGCGGCGCGGAGGACGACGCGACGTTCGAGCAATACAAACGAAGGATATTTACCCCCGAGAATATGCGGCGGTACTTCCCGAACGCGCTGAACGCCGGGGTGACGGCAAACAGTTCCCCCGGACTGCTGCAAAGCTACGCGTTGGACTTCCTGAATGGGCTGGATGGCGCGCTGGAAAACGCGCTGGCAGGCCAAGAGGACGCTTTGTCGCCCTTCATGACCGCCCTGCAGGGAATGCTGGACGCGGGGAGTGACCCGGCAAGCCTGGACTGGAGCAAATTTTCCGACTCCCTGCGCGGGGCGATGCTGCTCCATCTAACGGACGACAACCAGACCGGCGGGCTGGACGCGCTGGAGCTGCCGCTGACGGTCAAGATCGTCCTGGCCGACCCGGAGGGGGATCCGCACGAGGCGCTGACCAGCGCGACGAAGCGGGGCGGACTGCCCGCCGCGGAGGGGCTGCGGGACAAGCTCGTCCAAACGCTGTCCGACGGCAGCGCGGACGGCACGGCCTGGCAGCAAGCCGCCAGCGGGATTGGCGACGCGATCGAGGAAGGCGGCGCTTCCGCGCTGCTCGCCGCCATGGCGCTGCGGCGGCAGATCGAGGCGATCCTGAACGGGACGAACACCCGTATCACCCTTCCGGGCGCGGGAAGCGGTTCCTCCGACTCCCCCATCGGCGCGGGCCTCGGGCCGATCAACCCCGCGCTGAAAAGCGACCTGAACGTCTTTGTGACCAACGCCAACTTTGGCGACCGGACAAGCGTCGAGGGCTTCGCGGCAGAGCTGGCCGCGCTGCAGCGGTCGAAGCTGGCGGGGCTGGGATTGACGAGGTGACGCCATCTCGTCAAAAACAAAAAAGAGCCGCTTGAAAAATGGGAATTTTCGGCGGGCGCTTGCTTTTTTTCGCCTCCAGTGGTATGATGTTTCTACAAATTCATCGAAAGGAGGTGCAGCAAATGCCAACCATTGCGCCAGTCTCTGATTTGAGAAACTACGGGAGCGTGTTAGAAAAGGTTGAAGCCGGTTCCCCGGTCTATCTGACGCGTAACGGGCGCGGGGCGTACAGCATCCGCACCATGGAGGACGAGGAGCGGTTCCGCAGGGCGGAAGCCATGGTTCAGCTGCTATGCGAGATCAACGCGGGCTTCCGTTCCGCGGAAAAAGAAGGATGGCTCTCGGAGGAGGACGTTTGGCGCTACTTTCGCGAAAGAGGAGCAGCTGAAAAATGAGCGCAGAATTACGATACACACCGGACGCGCTGCGCGACCTGACTGCTGTGTGGCGAAGCGTGTACGAAGTATCAAAAAGCATGGAGACGGCGGATGAATATGTCGCTGGAATCCTGCGGGCGCTCGAGGCGAAGAAGCCGTTCCCGCTGTCCGGAAGTCCGCTTGACTTCAACGGCCTCGCGACCGGGATCTACAGCGTGCCCTATAAAAGGTATCGGGCGTTTTACCGGGTGCGCGACGGCGCGATGGAGGTAGGCAGAATCCTCCCGACCCGGCGTGATTACGTCGCCGTGCTTTTTGGCGGTGATGTTCCCGACACGGACGATATTCAATGACACAAAAAGAGGCCCTGCTCAGAGGGTCTCTTTTTTCTGCCTTTGATCGCCTGCCTCCTGAAGATCAGCGCCATATTCGTAGATGACGTCGCTCGGCAGGTCGATTTCATCATTCCAGAAAACGCACGTCCGGCTTTGATCAAGCTGTGCCTGCTGGAACAGCCCGGAAACGTCCCGCAGCTGCTGATAGCCAGGGAGACCCATGTCCTCCTTAACATCGTACAGCACGCGCTTCCCGTCGTCAAACGAAACGAGCAGCCGGTAGTCCGGCTGAGGGCAAAGGCTGCTGATCCTTTGGATCATCTGGACACCTCCTATTGAAGCGGCGGCAGCTTCCGAATCTGCTGCTTATCCCACATATCCTGCAATTCATCCTGGTGAGATGCAAGCCATTCCTGAACCAACTCCTGCGCCTTCCGGGGCAAGTCGCCCTGAATCATTTCCATGGTACAAATATTGAACTCGCCAAGGTATTCTCCGTAAAGCGCGTGGATGTGACTCGGTTCATGCTCCTTGGGCTTGAAAAACATTTTGATGACGATTCCATAAAATCTCGCGATTTCCGGCATTATTTCCGCCTGCCTTTCCACTTTCTCTGTCCACCTGTATGATAAACGATTGCTCTCCAAATGTCAACCAGCGTCTTTCCATAGCCGCGCCGGTTCCCCACTGTCCGCCCCCTGCCCGGGCAGATGTAAAATGGGACAGAAAGGAAGGCGAGCAGTTGAAATACGAGGATTTTTCCTGGCAAGGGACGCTGGCCAGCAATATGGGCGTCGTGGTGACGGAGCAGGCGCAGTACAGCCGCCCGGCGGAGCGGGTCGATCAGGTAACGGTGCCAGGGCGACCGGGGTCGCTGACGCTCCGATCCACGCCCAGCTGGGACGTGGTGATCTATGCGCCGGTATGCGCGCTGCGCCCGGATGCGGACAGGGAGCAGGTGTTTCACTGGCTCTGTGGCAGCGGACTGGTGATCTTCGGCTCCATGCCCCTGTACGCTTACGAGGCGCGGCTGATCAATCAGATCGACTATCGGAGCGTCTTTGAAGGCGACGGCTACATGACCTTTTCGCCGGTGTTCGAGTGTCAGCCCTTCCGCCGTCTGGCGACGCCGGAGCCGAACATTCAGATGACAAGCGGAGGAACCATCGCAAATCCCGGCAATATGCCTTCGCGGCCGCTCATTCTCCTGTCCGGAAACGGTGAGGTTCAGCTGCAGGTCAACGAAACGGTTATCCAGCTGAACGTGGAGCAGAACATCATTCTGGACTGCGACGCGCAGGAGGCGATTTCGCTGGATGGGACGCAGCTGCTGAACGCGCGGATGTCCGGGGATTTTCCCGTCCTGAATCCCATGCTGAACTCCATTGATTGGAGCGGCAACGTGTCCAAAGTGGAAATCGTCCCCAGATGGAGGTGGTTGTAATGAGCGTTGCGCTTTCGATTTTTCTATCCTATGTGGAGGAGATCGCGTCGGAACAGCCTGCCTACCGCCTCGGCGGCAAGGCGGAGGACGACACCTGCGACTGTATCGGGCTGATCATCGGCGCGCTCCGCCGCGCGGGCTTCCGCTGGCCGGGGGTGCACGGGAGCAACTGGGCGGCCCGGACCGCCCTGCGGACGCTGCTGCCCGTCACCAGCGCGTCGGAGCTGTGCCTGGGCGACCTGGTGTTCAAGGCGCGCAAGCCCGGCGCAAACCGGTACGCGCTGCCGGAGCGTTACAGGAAAGACCCGGACAGGAACGACTACTACCATGTGGGCGTGGTAACGCGAATCCAGCCGCTTGAAATCACCCACTGTACCAGCCCAGGCGGCATCAAGCGGGACAGCAGTCTCGGCGCGTGGTGCTACCGGGGCAGTTTGTCGGCGGTGGAGCCGGTCGGCGAATCAGCTGAACAGACCGAAGTCTGTAATTCTCCAAAACCGACCGACACGCCGCAGACAGGAAAACAGACCATCGTCTGTATTTCGACGCCAGACGGAAACCCGCTCAAAGTCCGGGCGAAGCCGTCCCGGAACTGTCCGCTGTACTGGAAGGTACCAAACAGGACGGAAGGCGTCGTTTTGGGCGCGAGGGACGACGCGCCGGGCTGGGCGCGCGTCCGGTTCGGTGGGGTGCAAGGGTGGGCCATGACGGTCTATTTGAAGGGCATAACGGAGGAGGATTGACATGGAGCAGTTTTGGGACAAACTCGTGAAAGGGGCGTGCGTCGTGCTGGGCGCGGTGGCCGGATGGTTTGGCGGCTTCGACAAGACGTTCTATGTGCTGCTGGCCTTCATGGTGGCGGACTATGTAACGGGGATGCTGGCGGCCTGGCTGGGCAAGAGCCTGAAAACGGCCTCCGGTCACCTGGACAGCAAGGTCGGCTTTGTAGGGCTGATCAAAAAGGGGCTGATGCTGCTGGTGGTGCTGGTGGCCGCGCAGCTGGACAAAGCGCTGGGCGCGGAGAACTTCATCTTTCGCTCGGCGGTGACCTGGTTCTATCTGGGCAACGAGGGCCTGTCCCTGGTGGAAAACCTCGCGCTGATCGGCGTGCCCTTCCCCGCGTGGCTGAAGCGCGCGCTGGAACAGATTCGCAAGAAAAACGACGAAACGGCCCCGGGAGAGGCCCAGAAGCCGCCCGATGAAACGCCGTAAGCGAGACATGGCCGCAGCGAGGAAGAACCGCTGCGGCCTCTTTGGCAAAAAGGAGGGAATCGCATGGCCATCCATGTTTACGACGTGCATTGCGATGATTTTTCCGGCAACGGACGGACAACGCTCCTGCCCACCGCTGCCAGCGTCACCGAGCGCGCCGGAGGAATGTACGAGCTGGAAGTCACCTGCCCGGCGTCCAACGACCAGAAGTATCTGCATCTGGCCGTGGGGCGGGTGCTCAAAGCGCCGGTGCCTGCGCGCACGACTCCGGCGTTGGAGTTGAACCATGTGACGGAATCGGCCACGACGCAGGTCTGGAAAGTGAAGGACGGGGTCTGGAGCTGGCGCGTGGTGCGTGCTGGGCCGGGGCAGTATTCGGCGATCCTGGACAGACTGCAGGTGGGCGAGGAGGTCATCGTGACCGGGCCGCCCGTGGGCGGCGACTGGAAGCCCGCCACCTCCCCCCGCGGCATTTCCGGCTATGTGGCGGGGCCTTATCTGGAATTCGTGCGGGACGTGAGCGAGGCGTCCGGCGGTTGGACGGAGGTCATTCCGCCCAAGCCGGTCAAGGAGCAGCTGTTCCGCATCTACGAGGTGGACGCGGCGGAGGACGGGCTGAGCGTCACGGCAAAGGCGCGGCATATCAGCTACGATCTGCTGTACAACGTGATCCTGGACTACAAAACGGACGCGCCAACGAAGGTGGCCAACGTCTGTGCGGGCCTCTTTACCCACCTGGCGGACACGTCCGCGCCCTGGCGGTGCTTCTGCGACGTGGAAACGGCGGCTCCGGCAACGGACTACCGGAACCGGAACCCCATCGACGCGCTGCTGGACGAAGGCAACGGCGTCGTCCCCCGAACGCGGAGCATGGTGCTTCGGGACAACTATGACTTTTACGTCACCGCACTGGAAGGAACCTGGCGGGGCGTGACGATCCGCCACGGGAAAAACCTACTGGGCGCGACGCTCACCACTTCCGACGACGGCGTATATACGCGCATTCTCCCCTACGGCGAGGACAGGGACGGCAATCCGCTCTATCTGGAGGGCACGCGGTGGATTGATTCTCCTGCCATCGTCAACTACCCTGCCCCGCGCATTCAGGCGCTGAAGGTGCAGGGCGCAAAGGTCGGCGCGAAGGACGAAAACGGCAACGAGATGGACGCGGCAGCCGTCCGTGCAAAGCTCGCCCAGGAAGCGCAACGGCAGCTGGGGACAGGCGTCGATCACACAAAGGTCAAGCTGTCCGTCAGCTTTGTCGACCTGGGCGGCACGGAGGAATACACGCAGTATGCCGCGCTGCAGCAGCTGCACCTGTACGATATGGCGCGCGTGGTGCATCCGCCGCGATCGATTGACACGACGGCCATGGTGATTCGCTACAAGTGGAACCTGATCACCGGGATGTGCGACGAGATCGACTTAGGCGATCCCTTTGCCTCGCAGCTGGAAACGCTGGCGGGCAGCCAGCTCGCCAGCGGCAGCGTCACCGGCGTACAGCTACGCGACGGCAGCGTGGGCGCGGGGCAAATTGAATCTGGCGCGGTAACCGGCGGAAAGCTCGCCGCGGGCGCGATCACGACAGACAAGCTCGCTGCAGGAGCCATCGAGGCGGACACGATCTCCGCGGGCGCGATCACCTCGGACAAGATTGCCGCCGGAGCCGTCGAGGCGGACAAGCTCGCCGCAGGCGCGATCACCTCGGACAAGATCGCCGCGGGCACGATCTCCTCGGAGCAGATTAACGTCACGGAGCTGTTTACCAGCGAAAATGCCAAAATCGGCTGGGCACAGATTATCGGGCTGACAGCGGACACGGCGCTCTTTGTGGAGACGGCAACCGGCAAGCTGTCCGCCGCCGACCTTGCCGTCACAAACGCGAATATCGTTGACCTGAACGCCGGGAAAATCAATACGGGCACCCTGAGCGTCGAGCGGCTGGTCATCGTCGGCCGCGAGGACAGCATTGTCTATGAGATCAACAGCGCAAACGGAACGCTCCAGCTGAGCAAAACGACCATCGACGGCGGCGCAATCACGCATAAGACGATCACCGCCGATCAGATCGTCGCCCAGGGCGTCACGGCAGCGTGCCTGAACGTGGAGGAAATCTTCGCCAGCGAAGCAATGGCCGGGCGGATCACCGCGCGAAACATTGACGTCAAGGAGCTTTTTGCCAGTGAGGCAACGGCGGGCGTGATCCATACCGGGCATCTGGCCGCGGACGTGGGCGGCTCGCTGGACATCAGCGCCAACCAGTCCATCAACATTCTGGCCGGACGCGTCTCGGGTGTCGAGCAGGATCAAAAGGACTTCGCCAGCTACTTCCGCTTTGACGCGGACGGGCTGCGCATCGGGAAACGCGGCGCAAAGGTGGAACTGCTGCTCAGAAATGATCGAATGGCCTTTCTGGATGAGCAGGGACAGGAGGTCGCCTATCTGTCCAGCGGCAAGCTCTACGTCAGCCAAAGCGAGATTACGCAAAGCATGAAGATCGGCAATTACAGCTGGCGCGCCCTGGAGGACGGCAGCGTCGGACTGCTCTATGAGGCGTAAAGGAGGAATACGATGGGCGTTGTCGTCTTTACCTCGCCGCAGGTGGTGGGCCATCAGTCGCTGATTACCAGCGGACATTATACAGATTATGCCATGACGCGACAAAGCGGCGCGTTCCCGCAATCCGGCTACCGGATCACAGGCGTTTCGATGGGCGTGAACATCCGCAACGGAAAGTGGGAAACGGTGACGGTCAAAAGCGGCAGCGCGACCCTGGCCGCCTTCGACGTAGCCGGTCAATCCGGCGCGCGAACCGTTCCCCTGACGGCTGCTTTTGACTGGGCCAACTTTGCCCGTCTGACGCTGTGCGGACAGGATCAGGGCTCGCAGATCGAAAGCGGCTCCTACGTCACCGTGTCCGTAACATGGGAATACACCACGTCCACCCTGACGCTCTCCTCCGGGACGGTCGAGGCGGGCGCAAGCGTCACGGCGCTGATCGGCGCGGCGGACGCGAGCTTCACCCACCGGGCGACGCTGTACTTTGGCACGCGCTCCCAGGCGACGGAGATCGCGGCGGGCGTCCAAAGCGTCGCGATTTCCGTGCCCGTCGACTGGCTTGATCAGATCCCGAGCGCGCCCTCCGGGCTGGCGCAGGTGATCCTCGAAACCATCTCCGGCGGCGTGACGATCGGCGCGTCCGTGGCCAACCTGACCGTCACCGCGCCCGCGTCCGCCGCGCCGACGGCTTCCCTGTCCGTCGCGCCGCTCTATACCGTGGGCGGCGTGACCTATCCTGACCTGGGCCTGTACGTCTACGGAAAATGCGGCTACCAGGCGGTGATCAGCGGCGCAGCGGCCAAGTACGGCGCAAGGATCGTCGGCTATGCCATCTCCGGCGGCGGTTACGCGGGCAACGAGGCCACGCTCGCCTCCGGGCTGCTCTATACCGGGGGCGAGGTACCCATTACTGCAAAAGTCGTTGACAGCCGCGGCAAAACCTTTACCCAGACGGTCATAATCGCCGTGCTAAGCTACGCGCCGCCCACCGCGTCTTCGTGGCTCGGCTGGCGCGTGAACGAAAGCGGCGCTGGGAGCGTCGCCGGAGGGCTGGCCAGGTGCCGCGCCGTGTACAGCTTCGACCCCCTGGACGGGAAAAACGCCTGCACGGCGCGGGCGTGGGTGCAAGCGCCCGGCGGCGTGGAGCAGGCCCTTTCCGCCGCCATGAGCAGCGGCGTCGACTACCCGGTCGCCACCAGCGCAGGAAACGTCCCGATCCCCGTCACAAGCGTCTACAGGCTCCGGCTTGAGCTGACGGACAAGTTCGGCTCCGTGTCCTTTGTGACGGAGATCCCCAGCGCCAACTTTGCGTTCCATCTCAACAAAACCGGCAACGCCATCGCCTTCGGCGGCGCGAGCACCAGGGAGAACGCGGTGGAAATCATTAACCGCGACCTGTACTACCGTGGTCGGCACCTGCTGGCGCACATCCCTGTCCGCAACTTTTTGGACAACGCCGACTTCCGCAATCCGGTCAACCAGTGGGGCGCGTCCGGCGCGAACCGGCCCGCGGGCTACCAGATTGACCGCTGGTTCACCGTGACCGACGGGGTGGGAATCACGCTGAACCCGGACGCGTCGCTGACTTTGGCCGCGCAGGTGCTCCTTCAGCTCGTGCCCAGGCCATGGCCCCAGGGTGTGGTGACGCTCGCCGTCAAGGCGCAGGACGGGAGCGTCGCGTGCTGCACGCTCGACGTGTCCGCCGTCGGCAGCGCGTCAAGCGCCTACGGCGGCATTATACGGGAAGCTTCCATTCTCTATGTGGTCCTCTATCCCGGTCAGAGCTACGCATGGGCCGCGCTCTATGAGGGCGCATACACCGTTGAGACCCTGCCGCCCTATCAGGCAAAGGGATACGCCGCGGAGCTGGTCGCCTGCATGAGGTACTATCAGGCGCTGCAAGTGGCCTACACTCCGCCGGGCATTGCGGACAACGTCACGCGCTTGTACAGTGTGATGCTGCCCCTTCCCATGGCCGCCACGCCGCAGATCCTCAACCTGACGGGCGGTTCGCTGGTGGAGCGGCAGGCCTGGGACGACACCGGCGCGACGCTCTCCGCCGCTGGCGGCGGCCCGACCATGGTCGCCGTTTCTGCCTCCGGCAGCCTGGCATACGTCGCCAACTGCCGCCTGGTCGGTACGATCATGCTCAGCGCAGACCTGACCCCAACGTGACGGAGGTGGCAGCGCATGGACAAGCGCAATCAATCGCCCGTGGAGCTTCTGGAGGAAAAGCTGGCCCGCGCCCGCGCGCAGAACGCACGCCTTCGCCGTCAGGCGCAGGCGTGGGAGCAGACCGCCACATCCGCCCTGCGCGACATGGCCCGCATGGCCTCCGCCGCGCCCTGCGTCGTCTGCAAGCACTACCTGCCCCAAGCCGACGATTGCCCGCTGGATGCGTGCGCCTTCTGCTGGCGGGGCGAAAAGACGGATGGCGCGAATGGTGGGCGCAAAACGTAAAACCGCCCGCCCCAGGGCGGGGTGGGCGGCAGGGTGGGCGTTATGTCATCGTTCGGGCGCTTCTGCCGGTTTCAGCAGCCCCTCTTTTTCGAGCTTGTACTGGATCAGCGCTTGCAGGTATTCCGGGCACTGCCTCCGGCCGCCCTCCCATTCCTCAACGGCGCGTTTTGAAAAGCCGAAGTAGTCCGCAAACGCTTTTTGCGTCATTCCCGTGCCCGCTCGAAGCTCCTTCACTGTCAAGGTTGTTTCCTCCTTGCTTTTTTTGCCTTGCCATGCTACAATGAAGAGGGCCGGGGCAAGGCTCCCGACCCGTCTGTTTTGTGTTGGCGGCGCTTTCCTTTGGCTGGGGTAGCGCCGCCTTTCTTATGCCTTCACTTTGCTATCTCTGACGATTTTCGCCGCATCTTCCGGACTGTTGGCGGTTGCTTCAATCAGCTTCGCAATGTTTTCCAGATACTGATTTAGTTCCTGGCTTGTCATCTCGTCCATGGCCTCGCTTCCTTCCGTAAGGGTTTCCCCTGCCTTGCGCAGATAGAATATCACGCGTTGTGTGGTTTTGTCAATAGCCTTTTCAAAATTTTTTTACAGAACATCCGGCGCAACAAGTCCTGCCCCCTAAAGGGGGCAAAATATTTTTCAGGCTGCAACGCGCGTATGTGCGTTATTTGTTCCCGTGCGTATATTGCCGCGCCTCGTGTTGCCTCGCAGCCGCCAGCAGCAGGCAGCCGCTTGGGACGTTGCCGGTTGTTCTATGCCCCGCTTCCCCTGTGCCACCAGCTACCCCCCCTACCCCTTTTTTCGCAAGCACCCCTTCCGCAGAACCGGCTCTTCTCACGCCTTTTTAGTTTTTCTGCGCTGAACGCAATTTGCTGGGGGCTTGCCACAGTAACACTTTTGCTTGCTTCTTTGATTCTGTTATCGGTCTGTTGCTTCCTTTTTGCTGTGCGTATAATGAAGGGATATTGTTAGTAACATGAATAACAGAAGTAACAGTATTTTTATATGGAAATATTTATTTATATAGACCCGCCGTCTTTTTCGTAAAAGTTCAGCTCGACTATTGCTTATGCTTATTATTTTCGTGTATCTGATATTTTTTGTGTTACTTCTGTTGTTTCTGTTGTTGGATTGCAAAAATCCTTATTTTTCAATGATTGTAGTTGCAACACTTCCTGTTTTTTCGGCTTGGCTGTGATTGCCCATTCTGTTGTTCTGTTACCCGCATTCGCAACTCTGTCTTTTTTTACAAATTTACTAAACAAAAAACACCAGACCTATTAGTCCGGTGCTTTTTCAATCATCATCCGATCCCCGCACAAAGCAGCAACCAAAGATACCATCTGCAAATATGTATTGAGGTTCGGATTTGACTGTTTGATGTACACCATTAGGGACTCGAACCCTAGACACCCTGATTAAGAGTCAGGTGCTCTACCAACTGAGCTAATGGTGCATATCGTCTCTCGCAAGCAGTTCGCGATCAACGGTGATTATTATACACCGTTTTCCGCGAATGTCAAGCGTTTTTTTTTCATTTTTTGAACAGAATTTTTTCTTGACTTCGCGCTTTTTTCCCGTTTCTGTCGATTGACAACTTTCTCGCCGGTCGCTATACTGAATGACAGGCGTTGGAATCGCCGTCAAGGAGGCCGCTGTTTCATGATGAGAGTCGTCAGCATCGTCGGCATTCGCAAGTCCGGCAAAACAAGTACCGTCACCGCGCTTTGCGAGGCCATCCGCAGGCGCGGGCTTCGCGTCGGCACCTGCAAGACCGTGTTCTGCCCCACCTTTTCCATTGACAAGGCGGGCACAAATACTTTCCGCCATCGCCAGGCCGGGGCGGAGCTTGTCTGCTCCCGCGCGAAGCATGAGACTGCTTTCCTGTACCCGGACGCGCTCCCGCTGCGCGAAGTTCTTCGCCGCTTTGAGGGCTGCGACTGGGTGCTGCTGGAGGGCGACTATCTGGCGGACGTGCCTCGCGTCGTCGCCGCGCATTCGGACGCGGACGCGCTCCCCCGCACCAACGACCGCACCGTCTGCTACACGGGTCGGATCAGCCAGCGGGACGACATTCCCCTGGCGCTGCCCCGCTTCAATCCGTTGGAAGGCGCGGACGATCTGCTCGATTACCTGACGGCACACGTCACGCCGGTGAATCCGGAGGACGTTCCGGATGCGCCGCTGCCGCCTGTGCCCGGCGTGACGGACGACGGCTTCTGCCAGTGTGGATGCCATCATCATCAAAAGAAGGAAAACGCGGGCGTATCGGTCACGGTGGACGGACGCGCATTGACGCTCACAGACGCGCAGCGCGCGCTGATCCGCAGCTGGACGAAGCAAACGGGCGAGTAACCGTCCGGCACAGAAAAGAGCCTCCCGATCCATGTAAGTCGGGAGGCTCTTGCTGGTTTTGGGGCAATTACGCCTGAGCGGGCGCGCCCACGGGGCAGGTTTCGGCACAGGCACCGCACTCGATGCACTTTTCGGGGTCGATCTCGTACTTGCCGTCGCCCTCAGAGATGGCCTGAACGGGGCACTCCGCCTCGCAAGCGCCGCAGCTGATGCAATCCTCGGAAATCTTGTAAGCCATTGGTGGATTCACCTCCTTGAACGCACGCGACATTCATTGCAGCGTGCTCATGTTCATATCATACCATGACGGGGCCGGAATTGCAAGTGTTTCGCGCAGGAATTCGCATCCGTACACGGAATGAACAACCAAATCATTAGATGGTATCGTCCGTCTCGTCCTGCGGAATCAGCGGCGGCTGCTTCGGAGCGGGCTGGGAATTTTCCTTTTGTTCCTCGGCCTTGGCGGCGCGAAGTGCCCGCTCCACCGCCTGCTTCCAGGGGCTTTCCGCCGCAGACGCGGCGGCGCGGGAAGATTCAAACGGCGCGGCGCTTTCCGGTTTGGGCGCGCGGTTGGGGTTTTCCCGGCGAACCGGCTTGCCAAGCCGTTCCGGATCCCGCGGTTGTCCGCCGCGGGGACGCTCGCGTCCTCCGCGCGGGGCGTCTGTGCGCCGCCCCCTTCCGGCGGCTTTCGGCGTCTCCGCGGGCGCGACCGATTCGACTGCCGACGCGCCCGTTTCGGCGCTCGCCGGGGCGCTGTCACTGTCAGTCGGCTTCGCCTCCGCTGCGGGCGCGCTCTCTGTCGCGGGCGCGGACGGCGCTGCGCCGACGCGCTGCACGTCCGCCAGCGGGAAGTCCTTCAATTCGCTGGAATCACCCTTTTGCAGCCGAACGCGCACCGTTTCCTTGATGATGTTCAGATCCCAGACCACGCCGTTGCCGTCCGGCGTGATCACTTCTTTGCCAACCTTCGGCATCCGCTTGCGGGTCTGCTCGTAGTTATCCTCCTCATATTTGAGGCAGCACATCAGCCGACCACATACGCCGCTGATTTTGGTCGGATTCAGCGAGAGGTTCTGCTCCTTCGCCATCTTGATCGACACGGGTTGGAAGTCGCCCAGGAACGCGCCGCAGCAGATCGGTCGTCCGCAGGGACCAAGCCCGCCGAGCATCTTCGCCTCGTCGCGCACGCCGATCTGGCGCAGCTCAATCCGTGTGCGGAACACGCCCGCCAAGTCCTTCACCAGGCTGCGGAAATCGACGCGCCCGTTGGCGGTGAAATAAAACAGAATTTTGCTGTTATCAAAGGTATATTCCACGCTGACCAGCTTCATATCCAGCTTGTGCTCGTTGATCTTCCGCTGGCAAATGGCGTAGGCTTCCTTTTCCGCCGCCTTGTTCTCCCGCGCGTGCTGCACATCCTGCTCCGTCGCGATGCGGACGACCTGCTTGAGCGGCGCGCTCAGCTGCGGCGTGCTCAGCTCCCGCACCGGCACGACGACCTCGCCGAACTCGATGCCCCGCGCGGTCTCCACAATGACAAAATCACCCGCCGTCGGCCAGAACGAGCCGGGATCGAAAAAATACAGCTTACCGGCGTTCTGAAAGCGAACACCTATTACGTTTCCCATCGACTTTTTGCCTCCATCATATCAAGCAACAGCCGCTCGACCGCCGCCTGCCACGTTACCTGGTTTCCTTTGAGTCGGCGGCACGCGACCACCGATTCCTCAAGGGACGCAAAATCCGCTAGCGTGCCTTCCCGCGCCATCCGCTGCCAGGGCGGCGGATAACCGTCCAGCGCCTGATCGTTTCGCCGCCCGAGGCGCACCATCAGGAGCGTACGAACCATGTCCTCCACGTCCTCAAGCAGCTCGTCCGCCTGCGCCTTGCGATCCTTCCAGCGTGTGGAAACGGTCAGGATCGCGCCGCGCGACGGCAGGTCAAAAAAGTCGCGCATGACCTCCTGACGGCGCTGCCAGTAACTTTCGTCCGCCGCCACGTCCAGAGCGCGGCCGATGGAACCCGCGCCGACGTGCAGCGCTTCCTCGATGCGCGCAGCGGGTACGTTTCTCCTCGCCAACGCCGCGCGAACGACCTCGTCCGGCCAGGGATGCAGCTTCAACGCGCGGCAGCGGCTGATGATCGTAGGCAGCAGCAGACTCGGCGCATCCGTCACCAGCAGGAACACGACGCCCGTCACCGGCTCCTCCAGCGTTTTCAGCAGGCAGTTCTGCGCCGCGGGCGTCATTTTTTCCGCCTGCTCAATGATCACAACCCGTCGCCCGCCTTCAAAGGTGTGCTCGCCCACCTTCAAAATCATTTCGCGAACCGTTTCCGCGCCGATGGATTTCTCCGGGCGGATGATGATCAAGTCCGGATGGGTTTCCTCCCGTGCCTGAACGCACGCGGCGCACGCGCCGCAGGGCTTGTCCGCGCCGGTGCACAGCAGCGTCTGGGCGATCAGGCGGGCCAGCGTGCGCTTTCCGACGCCCGCCACGCCGCTGATCAGATACGCGTGAACAAAGGTGCCCTCGCGCAGCGTTTTCATCAGCCCATCATAAACAGCGCCCTGCCGTGCGAAATCCGCAATGACGGGCGCCTGTACGCTGTCCAACCCATGTGCAGACTCTGCCAAGGTGCAAGCTCCTTCCCCGCGCCTTACAGCTTGAGGAACTGATCGACCGTGAGCACGAACACCGTCGCGCCGCCGACCATGACCTCAATGGGATAAGGCGAATACACGCCCGACACACCGGCCATGGAGGTGGGCGCGGGAGCGATCTGCTTCCGGGACTTGCACACCTTTTCGATCACGGCCATCGCGGCGCTGAACTTCGCGTCATCCACGCCGACAAGCAGCGTTGTATTGCCAGCGCGCAGGAAGCCGCCGGTTGTCGCCAGCTTTGTCACGCCGAAGCCCTCGTTCATCAGTTGGTTGACCAGTCGGGAAGCATCCTCGTCCTGTACAATGGCGATAATGAGCTTCATCCTGCCGACCTCCTTGCCTTCTATCGGGAAAAGTCTTCTCCTTCCCATACAACAGTATACAACATCACCGCCGAAAATGCAAGGCATCCGCGCTGGCGATTCCTTCCGCGCGGATCCATCGGCTTTTTTTCACGTTTCTACACAGAATCCGCTTTACATCAAGCGGCTTTTTCGCTATCATAGTCGGGTAAAGGAGTGAACTTGCCTTGAATTTTTCCCACTTGACATTTCAGGCGACCGCCGCCTTCGGCCTGGAGGGCGTTGTGGGCGCGGAGCTTCGCCGCCTCGGGATGGCGGACGTGCGCGCCGGGATGGGCGGCGCGCGGTTTACAGGGTCGATGAACGACGCGTTTTTGTGCAATCTCCGCCTTCGCTGCGCAGATCGCGTGCTGATGGTGCTGGCCGAAAAGGAAACGCGCAGCTTTGAGGAGCTGTTCCAGCTGATCAAGAGCGTCGCCTGGGAGGAGCTGCTCCCGCCGGACGCGCAGATCAACGTAACCGGCAAGTGCGTGCGCAGTCAGCTGATGAGCGTGCGGGACTGCCAGTCCATCACGAAGAAGGCGATCATCGACCGCCTCCGGCAGCGGACAGGCCGCGCGCAGTTTCCGGAAACGGGCGCGGCCTTTCCGATTGACGTGAGCATTCACGCCGACATGGCCCGCGTCACGCTGGATACCAGCGGCGACGCGCTGAACCGCCGCGGCTACCGTACCTGGAACGGCGAAGCGCCCCTGCGCGAAACGCTGGCCGCCGCGCTGGTGGAGCTTTCCCCCTGGCGGCCCGGTATGCGTTTGCACGACCCGTGCTGCGGCACAGGCACGCTGCTCATTGAGGCGGCGTACCGAGCGAGCCACCGCGCTCCCGGGATGACCCGTCCCTTCGCCTGCGAGCGGTATCCGTTCTATTCCAGGGCCGAGGCGGACGCGCTGCGCAGTCAGGTTGTGGCGGAGTATCTGCCCGAACGCGTAACCGGCATCACCGGCAGCGACATCGACCCGGAGGCCTTGGCGCTCGCGTCCCGTCACGTTGCGCAGGCGGGGCTTGAGGGAAAGATCGGCCTCAACTGTCAGGCGCTGGAAACGCTGCAATTGCCGGACGAGCGGGGCGTTTTCCTCTGCAATCCGCCCTACGGCGAGCGCCTTGGGGACAAGAAAAGCTGCGAAGCGCTCTATCACGAGCTGCACGTCCTCAAAAACCGCCATCCCGGCTGGAGTCTGTGCGCCATCTCCTCCGACCCGGCCTTTGAGCGTGCCTATGGCAAGCGGGCGGACAAGAAGCGCCGCCTGTACAACGGTCGGCTGGAATGCGAGTTCCTGATCTACTTGTAAGCGATGGCTGATTGGAGTCCGGAGTCCGCTCCGGACTTTTTTGCATCCAGTCGCAGCTTGCCCGCCCGTTTCCGCAACTTGCCGCTTGCGCCCTTTACGGTGGTATGTGGACAGCGCGCCCTCCCATGTGCGGGGCTTTTTGACGCGCGTCCAGCCGGTTATCCGCCAGGAGAAGATGCGTTTTACGCTCTACGCGCTGTCCAACAACGGCTTTATCGAGGGAAAACAAAACGAGCCGCATCTGCGCCTGTATGAAGCCTGGTGCCTCCGGAACAACCTGACATGGGGCGGTGGACTGGGGATAGGCGGCGGCGTGATGCTCTACTGGCAGTGCGTTCTGGTTCCGCTCTTTCTTCTGCTGGACACGCTGGCGCTTGCGCAGCACGTCGGCGCGCCGGTCAATCTGCTGGATGTGTACAGCAACGTTCTCGTCACGCTGCTCCTCAGCGCCGGGTTTTGGGGGAGCGCGGCGCGCCTGGCCTGGGCGATCCGGCGCGGAAAGCGCCATGGGAACCACTACACCCGCTGCCTGTTTCCATCGTTTCTCTATCTTCTCGTCGCGGACATCTTTATGCTGGTTTCCGCGCTCTTTCACGGAACGCTGCCGCATCGGCTGTTCCGCCGCGTGAAGCCCCGTGTCAGTCCGCCTGATCGGTCAGCGGCGCCGGAAAGTACATCGCCTCCGTCAGCTTGAGGCCGCTGTCCGCCTGCATTTTGCCCCAGATTCTTGCCCGATCATCGCCCTCCGCCACGGTCGGGCAAAAATTATTGATGAGCAGATCGCCGCTTGAAGAGGTCAACACCGGGATCAATTCAAGCGTCATCCCCACATACGTTTGCCCGTCAAAGCGGAGGCGTATCCGCGCCAGCGTTCCGTCGAAGGTGGTCATTTCGTGCGTGCCGCCGAACATCAGGTTGCCCAGGCTGTACAGGACGACGGCGCCCTCCACCGCATCGACGCCCTGCACCACATGAGGATGGGTGCCGACCACCAGCGCCGCGCCTGCCTGGGCGGCCTCCCGGGCCATTTCCTCCTGCAACGCGTTGTGACCCGCGCTGTATTCCTTCCCCGCGTGAATGCTGTACACCACCACATCGCATCCCGCCTGCTTCAGCGCGGTGACTTCCTCGCGGATGATTGACTTGTTCTTCCGATAGGTCGTTTCCCGGCAGCCGCCGAAGCCGATTTTGTGGCCGTCCTGCTCCCAGATCCAGGTGACGCCATAGCCGCTGTACGCGATTCCCGCCGCATCCAGCGCCTCGCAGGTCGATTCGCGGCCTGCTTTCTTATAGTCGATATGGTGGTTGTTGGCAATGTTCACCTGCTCGATGGAGGCCAGGCGCAGCGCCTCGGTATACGAGGGCAGCCCACGGAAGCGGTACAGCTTGTCCTTGTCCTCCCCCGCGGCGGTTTCCTTGAGGACGCATTCCAGGTTGACCAGCGTCATGTCGTCGCCGGCGAACAGGTCAAATAGTCTGCTGAACGGATACGCCATGCCCTCCCGCTCCAGGCAGGCGGGCAGCGCGTTCGCCTCGTCCCACCATTTTTCCCGGGTGCCCAGCACCACGTCACCGCCCAAAGTCAGCGTCAGCTCGGTTTCGCCCTCCGCCAGTTCCGGCGGGTCAGCCAGGGACGTCAGGGCGACAACCGCCTGCGGATCCTTTCCGCCGCTGACCACAGCCGCCTCCCGGGCGCGCTCCTCCGGATCGTCCAGCACCATGACCCGCGTATGATAAGGAAGATGTGTCCACAGCCAGTAAGCGTTCAGCCCGTTTTCCCCCGCCTCGCGCTGGATGCGGACGCAGCCATGGGACGCTTTCGCGCCCAGCTTTGCCGTCTGCTCGGAAAAATCCAGCGCACCGCCCTTCTTGCGATAGGCAATCTGATGCAGCAGATTGCCGCCGTCATAGCGGATGACGTAGTCGTAGTTCAGCCCGTTCGTGCTGAAATCCTTCATGTGCTCCTGGGTCAGGAACGCCCCTGCCGCCGTCTCGCGAATCAGCTTGCCCTTGGCGACAAGCCCGGTCGACACCTTCACCGTGCCCAGCCGTTCTCCGGCGCGGAATACCGTCAGCTCCTGTGTTTTCTTGTCCAGCAGCACGCCGTATTCCGTCTGAGGCCGCACCATCTTCAATCGGGATGCGGGCACATAGCCCGTCACCTTCTCGCCGGACTCATGGTTCCACGCGCTGACGCGCACCCAGCCGTCTGGCCGAATCTCCAGCATCTCCAGCGCCTGGGACTGCCCGTGAACCGTCCCCAGTGATTTGCCGTCGGTGGACGGGCGGTCGTATATCTTCTGATGAGACACAGGCTTCAGGTCGACGACACAGGAGGGCTGCATCATCAGCGCCCAAATGGCCTCGTCGCTGTCGCCGCGTTCTGGCAACACCTTGCCGGTCACCGCCAGCGGAATCACCGGCGGCTCGTCCGCCGTCACCGTCACGCGCGCCTCGCGGGCGTAAGCGGGATTTTCCTCCGCATAGAAGCGAAGGACGTATTCCCCCTCCGCGATCGTATCCTTGCCGATCGTCCCGTCCCAATCGTAGGTAGACAAGCCGTAGCCCGTCAGCTTCTTTGTGCGGGTGTACAGCGGCCTGTCCGGCTCGGAGGCGCTGCAAATATCCATCACCAGCGTACCCGGGCGAATCATGTTCAGCTCGACAAACCATTCCTCGTCTCCGGACAAATACAGCGTGTCGGACGACGGCAGCGCGTACAGCAGCGCCTGTCGGCAACGCAGCACCTTGAGCGGACAGGTCGCGGACAGCACCGTGCCGCTCGATGTTTGCAGCGACGCGGACAGCGTATAGTCGCCGTCCGGGATGCGCTCCTCGTTTTCCCCTAATCCGTCCCATATGACGACCGTCTCGCCCGCCTCGACAGGGCGCTCGGTCGCAATCCGCCGCCAAACGCCGCCGCTGTCGCCGACCGTCAGCGTGAGCAGCCCCGCCGTCGGGGTGGACACGGTGATCTCATTCTCCTGAAACCCCCGCGTTTCCGCGGCGGATACCGACAAAATCGTCTCCGCGCAGACAGGACGCGCAAAAAGCGCCGCCAGCAGCAGAAAAAACAGAAGAAGCTCGTGTTTCTTCATCATTCATCGCTCCACATTGCTATTGAATCGGTCAAGCGCCAGCCCGACGATCACGCCCGCCGTCAAAGACAGCCCGTTCGACGCTGCGTCGGGCACTGACGCGACGAAGCTGCCATAGGGAATCATCGCCAGCGTCGCCGCCGTGACAATGCCGATCACGGCATAGGACATCGCCGCGCCATGACGCGCAAGCAGCCGCTCCACCACCCGGGCCAGCAGCGCCGCCGTCACCGCAGCGCCCGCCGCGGCGGGAAGCAGCACAGCCAAGTCAAACCGGCCTATCCCCTCCAAAAGAGGCGTATACAGCCCGAGCGGCATCAAAAGCGTCGAGAAGCTCAGCCCCGGCACAATCACGCTCAGCGCCAGGCAAACGCCGCCAAAAAGAAATCCGCCCGCGTTCGGCGTCAAATGCGCGTCCACCGCGCGCAGCGTCGCCAGCAGCAGCGCGATCACCGCGAAAGCAATCGGCGCAGCCAACGCAGCGCGGCCCCGTCCCTTTGCGCGCGCCTGTCGGACAAGCGAAGGCAGCGTTCCGCCGATCAGCCCGACAAAGACGCAAACGGATATCTCCGGGTAACGCATCAGCAACGCGCCAAGCAATCGCGAAACGCCTAAGAAGCCCGCCGCCACGCCGAGCAGCACCGGCCACAGGCTGCGCGCCGTCGATCGAAAGCGTCGGACAGGCTCGGCAATAAACGCCATGATCGGCTCGTACAGGCCGAAGATCACGCACAGCACGCCGCCCGACACGCCCGGAAGCACCGCGCCCAGGCCAATCAGCACTCCCTGCGCAAGCCGCCGGACAATCGGCGGCTTTTCCCCCGTCACGCTGCGTCCTGACATCAAGCATCGCCCCCGCCGTTCAGTTTCATCATAACAGGAAAGATTCTATGCGTCAACGCGGCGAATCATCGCTTTTTTAATTTTTACAATACTGCATGAAAAAACGCGGGATTGCTCCCGCGCCAGAAAGGAATCCGTCAATTGCCGCATTCGATGCTGATGGCATTGAAGATGTCCAGCAGCTGCTCCACACGCGTCTGCCGCTTCTCCTCGCCCGCCTTGTCCAGCACAATCCGCCCCTGGTGCATCATCAGCAGCCGGTCGCCGTACTCGACGGCATGGCGCAGGTTGTGGGTCACCATGAGCGTCGTCAGCTGCTTTTCGCGGACGATGCGATCCGTCAGCGCCATCACGATTTCCGCCGTTTTGGGGTCCAGCGCGGCGGTGTGCTCGTCCAGAATGAGGAAGTCGATCGGCGTCATCGTCGCCATCAGCAGTGCCATGGTCTGCCGCTGGCCGCCGGAAAGCGCCCCCACCGGCACGCCTAACTTGTCCTCCAGCCCCAGGCCGAGGGGGGCAAGCAGATCGCGATACGCGCTGATCCGCGCCTTGTTCGCCCCGCGCGTCAGGCCATAGGGCTTGCCCTTGTTATCCGCCATGGAGAGATTCTCCAGGATCGTCATCGTCGGACAGGTGCCCATGGCCGGATTTTGATACACGCGGCCGATACGGCGGTAGCGCTTGAAATCCTTCATGCGGGTGATGTTCTCGCCGCCGATGTGGATTTCACCCTTCTCCACCGGAATCGTCCCGCAGAGGATGTTCAGCATACTCGTCTTGCCCGAGCCGTTGGAGCCGACGACGGAGACGAAGGCGTGATCGTCAATGGTCAGGGAAAAGTCCTCAAAAACGCTCGTCTCATGCACCGTACCGGGATTGTAAATCTTCGTAATGTGGCTGAACTCAAGCATGAATGCGCACCTTCTTCCTCCGGGGATTGCCCGCGACCAGAATCACCAGGAACAGCGCCGCGGTGACAAGCTTCATGTCGATTGCCTCCAGGCCGCAGGAGATCGCGATGGACACGCAGCCCTTGTACAGGATGGAGCCGAGAATTGCCATGGTGGTGCTGCGCATCCAGGACAGCCGCCCGAACAGGTTGGTGCCGATGATCACCGAAGCGAGGCCGATGACCATCGTGCCCGTGCCCATCGAGATGTCAAAGAAGCGCTGCTGCTGGCACATCACCGCGCCCGCCAGCGCAACCAGCGCGTTGGCGATCATCAGACCCATGATTTTGACCATGCCCTGATCCCGCGCGAGCGTCGTTACCACCGCCGGATTGTCCCCCGCCGCGCGGAGCAGGAAGCCCGCCTTCGTGCGCAGGAACAAATCAAGGAGCAGCTTCGCCGCCAGCGCGATCGCAAAGATGATCAGCACGGTCGCATAGGGCGCAAGCCAGTCGGGGAGCGAACGGGTAAACTCGCTGCGGAAGAGCGTATCGCCGGAGAAAATCGGCAGGTTCGCCTTTTTCCCCGCAATGTGCAGGTTGACCGAGTACAGGCCCGTCATGGTGATGATGCCGCTGAGCAGATCGCGCACCTTGCCCTTGACGTGTATCAGGCCCGTCACCAGCCCGGCCAGCGCGCCGGCGGCAGCCGCGCACAAAAGCGTCAGCGCGGGGGACATTCCCCGCAGCGTCAGCGATGCCGACACCGCCGCGCCCAGGGGGAAGGAGCTGTCCACCGTCAGATCCGGAAAGTCCAGGATCCGATAGGTAATCAGCAGGCCAAGGGCCAGAATACCGTAAATCAGTCCCTGTTCCAGGATACCCAGCAGCATACGTTCAACCAGCTTTCAATCAAGGATGTTGCCCGACCGGGCAAGGAGGCGGCCCGGTCGGGCTGCGAAAGGACTCACTCGCCGACCGTCACGTCGATGGCGCGGTCTTTCAGCGTCTCCGGCATCGCCATGCCATAATCCGCCATGGCCGCGGGATTGATGTACAGATAGGAATTGCTGATCGTCTCAAACGGAATGTTCGCCGCGTCCTCGCCGCCGAGCACCCGTGCCGCCATCCGACCCGTCTGACGGCCCAGCTCGACGTACTCGATGCCCTCGGAGGCCACGCAGCCAAGCTTGACCTGCTCGATTTCGCTGCCGAACACCGGCTTGCCCGCTTCCTTCGACATCTCAAGCACCAGGCTCAGGTAGGACACGACGGTATTGTCGGTCAGGTTCGTCGTGCAGTCCACCTGCGGCAGCAGCGCGTCCAGCGCCATGGGCAGCTCGGAGCCGGCGGAAACGCCCTTGTCCACGATTTCAAACCCGTAGTCAGGCGCGAGCGTCTGATAAACGGCGAGGGTGGAGTCGCTATTTGTCTCGCTGGTGGTGTGCAGAATGCCGATCTTCTTTGCGTCCGGCAGCATGGCGCGAATCAGTTTCAGCTGCGCCTCCACCGGCAGCTGGTCGGAGGTGCCGGTGATCTGTCCGGGATTCGCCCCGTCCGCCGAGGCCAGCTGCGCGCCCACCGGGTCGCTGACGGCGGTGTAGATCACCGGAATGCCCTTGTCCTGGCAGGCGTTGAAGCAGGCCATGGCGGCGGGCGTCGCGATGGCGCAGACCAGGTCGCACTCAGCGGCGAACTTCTCCGCGATCAGCGCGGTGGTCGAGGTGTCCGCCTGCGCGTTCTGCACGTCAAAGACGACGTTTTCTCCTTCAACATAGCCCATTTCCTTCAGGCCCTCCACAAAACCCGTGCGGCAGTTGTCCAGCGAGCCGTGCTCGGCAAATTGCAGGATGCCAATGTGATAAACCTTGTTTTCTTCACAGGAGGCAGTTGCGCAAACAGACAGTACAAGCAGCGCTGCCATCAGCAGGGAAAGAGCCTTTTTCGTCATCCGGGTCATGTGCAATCCTTCCTTTCAAGCCATGTTTTTGTGAAGCCCGCTCGCCGTTCCAGACGTCATGAAGGGCGGCGGAATGGAATAAAAAACGCCTCAATCGAGCTGTAACTCGACTGAGGCGGTATTCCCGTGGTGCCACTCAGCTTCATCCGGTTCTCCCGGATGCGCTTCTTCCGCATACGCATGATATGCGCCGCCTGGATAACGGGCGCGGTTCCCGTTTCCCCCTACTTGCCCTCGCGTTCGGAAGAACCCTCCGGAGTCCATTCCCCCTGCCTGTGCGCGCCGCCGTCCCACTCTCAGCGACTCCCTTGACCGCCCTTGGCAAGGCTACTTCTCTCCATCCATGGTTTCGTATGAAGTTGTTCTTATGATACACGACGGAAGCGCCGCTGTCAAGAGAGAAAAATTGTTTTTTGGCTGTTCTTTGCCCGAAAGCGCCATGATCAGGCAGGAGCGAACTCCTTTGCCCGAAAAAAGCGGACGAACCGTCGCGCCGGGTGCTGATTCGCCCTCCCAAGCGTCTTTTCCGTCAAAAAAACCATAGAAATACAGGAAACAGGCCGCAGGAAAGCTTGTGCCCGTTTTCTTCCTGTGGTACACTACTGGTTGCGGCTTTCATCAGGGCCGCAACGAATCGCGCAAAAGAGGGAGCTTTTGTATGATCGAAAAATGGCAGACGACGCTGCCCCGCCTGACCGGGAAAGCGCCGCGCACTGTCTATGTGTATGTGCCGGAGGAAGCGGCGGAAAACGCGGAGGCCCGCTTCCCGGTGCTGTATATGTTTGACGGGCACAACGTGTTCTTTGATGAGGACGCGACCTACGGGAAATCCTGGGGCATGAAGGAATACCTCGACGAGACCGCCGCGCCGCTGATCGTCGTCGCGGTGGACTGCAACCACAGCCCGAACAACGGCCGCCTGAGCGAGTATTCCCCCTTCACCTTTGACGAAGCGGGCATCGGCCATGTTCGCGGACGGGGGCAACGTTACATGGACTGGCTGACCGGCACGCTCAAGCCGATGATCGACGCGCGCTACCCCACCCTGCCGGGCCGGGAGACGACCTTCATCGCCGGCAGCAGCATGGGCGGGCTGATGAGCCTGTATGCGGCGACGGCCTACAACGCCGTCTTTTCCCGGGCGGCGTGCCTGTCGCCGTCGCTGTGGGTCGCGCCCCGGGGCGTGAAGCGGATGATCCGCCGCGCGGAGCTTTCGCCGGACACGGTCATCTACATGGACTATGGTCAAAGGGAGCTGCAAAATCACGAAGGGATGCTGTCCGTCTTTGCGGATGCCGCCGACGCGCTGACGCGCCGCTCCGTGCTGCTCGCCAGCCGGATTGTTCCCGGCGGCGAGCACTGCGAGGCCTGCTGGGAGGAGCAGATTCCCTTCTTTTTGAACACATTGCTCTATGAAGGATTCGGGAAGGAGTCTTAACGCCTTTGGAAACACAGTATTTCAAGCAGTACAGCCCGGCCATGGGCCGCGATATGGAGCTGAAGGTCTACGGTCACGCGGGCCGACCCGTGCTTTTCATTCCCTGCCAGAATGGCCGCTTCTTCGATTTTGAAAACTTCCGGATGACCGACGCCTGGGCGCCGTGGATTGAGTCCGGCCAGGTGATGGTGTTCTCCATTGACACCTGCGACGAGGAAACCTGGTCCGACCGCGCCGGCGACCCTTATGGGCGCATCCGCCGCTATGAGCAGTGGCTTGCGTTCATTACCGACGAAATCGTCCCCTTCGCGCGGGATATGGTGAACCAGCGCAACGGCTGGACGGGCTACCCGGGCGTGATCGCCTTTGGATGCAGCCTGGGCGCGACGCACGCGGCGAACCTGTTCTTCCGCCGCCCGGATCTGTTTGACGGGCTGCTCGCGCTCAGCGGCATCTACACCGCCTCCTACGGCTTCGGCGATTACATGGACGAGGTCGTCTACCGCAACTCTCCGGTGGATTACCTGGGCGGCATGAGTCCGGATCACCCCTATGTGCAGGAATACAACCAGCGGAAGGCGATCATCGTAGTCGGACAGGGGCCGTGGGAGATTCCGGAAACCACCTTCCAGCTCAAGAACATTTTTGAGCAGAAGGGCATCCACGCCTGGGTGGACGTTTGGGGCCATGACTGCCGTCACGATTGGGACTGGTGGTACAGGCAGGTTGCCTACCATGTGCCGCACCTGCTGGAAGCATAACGAAGAAAGGGCGAAAACGCGATGAAGAACTTTGTTTTCATTTCCCCCAATTTTCCGACGAATTACTATCAGTTCTGCCGCGAGCTGAAAAAGAACGGCCTGAACGTGCTCGGCATCGGCGACCAGCCTTATGACGAGCTTCTGCCGGAACTGAAGGACAGCCTGACGGAATACTACAAGGTCGGCTCGATGGAGAACTACGACGAGGTTTACCGGGCGGTGGCCTTCTTCATCAGCCGGTACGGTCGGATCGACTGGCTGGAGAGCAACAACGAATACTGGCTGGAGCGGGACGCGATGCTCCGCACCGATTTCCATATCACCACCGGGTTCCAGGTGGAGGATATGCCCCGGGTG